>NZ_MEFH01000207.1:0-5113 GCF_001725095.1 Sphingopyxis sp. SCN 67-31
GCCGGCGGCAAGCGCGTGTCGCTCGTCGGGATGGAGGGCGTCGCGGTCATCGTCGACGGCGACGACATTCTCGTCATGCCGCTCGACCGCTCGCAAGACGTCCGCGCCGCCGCCAAGGCGCGCGGTTAGGGCGCGCCGCCCGCGACCTCCTCATCCGCGGGCAGGATATCGACCCGCGCCGCCAATATCCGGTGGCGCATCGCGTCCCAGTCGGCGAAGCGCCAGAAGGTCGGGCTGTCGCGTCCGACGATACGCGGATTATCTGCCGACGGCCCGATGGCGCGGTCGTGGAACGCGATTTCGGTCAGCGTCTCGCAATCGAAGAAGATGCGCACCATCACATCCTCAGCATAGTCGCCCGCGCTGCCCGTCACGACGCCCAGTTCGCCGCACGACAGCCGCACCAGCGTCCCGACCGGATAAATGCCCAGGCTGTCGGCGAATTGTTCGAGCAGGCGGCTATCGAAATGCCCTTGCCATTGCTGCATTTCGGTCAGCGCCTCGCACGGCGTCCACGGATCCTTGTAGGGACGCTCCGACGTCACCGCGTCATAGACGTCGCAGATGGCACCCATCCGCGCGAACAGCGACAATGCCTCGCCCGACAGGCCATCGGGATAGCCGGCGCCATCGACCTTCTCATGGTGCCGCAGGCAGACTTCGAGCGCCGCCTCGGGAACATCCTTCGAATTGGCGAGCAATCGGTGGCCGGCCGCCGGATGCCCGCGCACCGAATCGCGCTCAAGATCCGACAGCGCCCCCGACTTGGTCAAAATGTCGTCCGAAATCGCAATCTTGCCGACATCGTGAAGCAGTCCGGCGACGCCCAGATCCTGCACGACGCGCTCATCGAGTTCCAGATGCCGCGCGAAATTCATCATCAGCGCGCACACCGCCACCGAATGGAGATAGGTATATTGGTCCTTTTCCTTCAGGCGGACGAGATTGATCAACGCCTTGGGATCGCGTTCGATCGAGGCGCCGATCGATTTGGCGAGCGGCACCATCCGCCGCGCCTCGACCGCGCGGCCCAGCCGGGCCGTCTCGAACATTTCGCTGACCGCTTCGCGCGACCGTTCGATGGCGCGGCGCGCGCGGCGACATTCGGCGGCATAGCCCTTGCGCTGGCGCGGTTCGTCGCGCGGCGGCGGAGGTGGCGGCACCATGGGCTCGGGCCAGGCGATCGGCCGTGCCGCGGCGCGCGATGGCTGGGGACGCGCAGGAAGTTTCGCCGCGACCGACTCGGGCCACGGCGCGTCCGTCGCTTCATCGATGTCGCTGCGGCTCTTGTCGATGATCAGCGCGTCGATTGCGGAGGCGCGGATACGCAGCAATTGTTCCATCGTTTCGACGCGAAAATGCCGACGCCAAAATGGGTGATCGAACCACGAGCCTTCAAAGCCGTGGACGAACATCCCGATCTGAGCCTCTTCGGGCTTTATCCGAACCAACATAACGCGCGGTCCCAACAGGTCCTTGGCATCCCCCCGATGCCAACCTCCGGCGCTACATAGACTTTCTTAAAAGCGGGTATATGCGCTGCCCCGTTTTGGGACGGAAACTCAATCGCCCGCAAAATCGAAGGCGCTCACGCCGCGTTCGCCCTCGCGAAAGCGCAGCGGGCGGCCGATCGGCGGCGCCGATCGCTGGACGCAGCCGGTCCGCGTGCAGCGACGACAACCAAGGCCGATCGGCGTCGCGGCGCTGCGCATCAGGTCCATGCCGCGCGCGGCGATCAGCGGCGCCGCAACCTTGGCATCGACGCCGACGCACACCGCGAACCGCGCCGGCGTCTCGCCCCCCGTCGCGCCGGGCGCCGCCACGTTGCGGCTCTGCGTGAACCAGCGCGATCCGTCTTCCAGTTCGACGAGATCGGCGACCACCTCGCCGGGGCGCGCGAACGCTTCGTGGACGCCCCACAAGGGACAGCGCGCATCGCCGTCGACGAGCGGCGACTGGCTCGCGCCGGCATAGCGCTTGCTCCCCTGCCCCGCGCGGTCGATGCGCAGCATGAAGAAGGGCAGCCCGCGCGCACCCACGCGCTGCAGCGTCGTCAAGCGATGCGCCACCTGCTCGAAGCTCGCCCCGAAGCGGCGCTGCAGCAACAGCAGATCGTAACCCGTCGCATCACAGGCGCGCAGGAAGCGGCCATAGGGCATCATCAGCGCGCTCGCGAAATATTGGATCAGGTGCCGCTCGAACAGCCGCGCCGCTGCCGCTTCGGCAAATTCCGCGCCGGCAATCAGCGCATCGATCTCGTCCTTCGCCTCGATCTGCGCCAGCGTCGCCGCCGCCTGAAAGGTCCGGCTTGCCGGGCGCAGCAGTTCGTTCAGCATCAATTGCCGCGCATGCCAGTCGAGCCAGCGGAGCCGGTCGGGCATGACATCGGCGGGCAGGATGCGGATGCCGAGCTGGTGGCGCGTGCGCAGCCGCTCCGAAATCGTGCCGTAAAGGTCGCCGCCCGCAAGGCGCAATTCATCGGCCAGTTCCTCGGCGCGGGCGTCGAGGTCGGGGAAATGGTTGCGCCATTTCTCGATGGCGCGGCGCACCGCGGCCACTTCGGGGGCATCGCCCTCCACGTCCGCGCGCCCCTCTGGCGCCGCGTCGAACAGCCGCGCAAAGGCCGCGGCGGTCGCGGGCGCAGTCTGCAGCCATTCATCGACCTCCTGCGCGCCGATGCCGAGATCGGCGAACCGCGGATCGGCAAGCCGCCGCCGCAGGCCTGCAAGCCCGCCGGGCACGTCCTCGGCGCCCAATTTCGCGGCGTCGAAGCCGAAACGCTCGGCCAGGCGCACGATCACCGTCGCCGACAGGGGCCGCTGACCATGCTCGATCAGGTTGAGATAGCTCGGCGAAATATCGAGCGCCTCGGCCATCGCCGCCTGCGTCATCGCCGCTTCGCGCCGGACCTTGCGCACCGCCGGCCCTGCAAACACCCGCCGCTCCACCATGATTGTAACTTTCTTTACTGATTTACATGCTGATTTACACCTGATGGCCATATTTCACAAATATTATTGACAAAGCTTTTCACTTTCGGCGGCACTTTCGCCACCATCCACCCATCACCTCTCACAAGGATATGACGATGGGTTATCAGGAAGACATGGCACAGGCTGGCCGCCTCATCCGCGACTATGATGGCACCTGGGACGGCATCAGCGGCGAGAGCGTCGCGCGCATGCGCGCCCAGAACAAGTTCCGCACCGGCCTCGACATCGCCCGCTACACCGCGCGGATCATGCGCGCCGATATGGCCGCCTATGACGCCGATCCCGCCAACTACACCCAGTCGCTCGGCTGCTGGCACGGCTTCATCGCGCAGCAGAAGATGATCTCGGTCAAGAAGCATTTCGGCACCACCAAGGGCCGCTACATCTATCTGTCGGGCTGGATGATCGCCGCGCTGCGCAGCGAATTCGGTCCGCTTCCCGACCAGTCGATGCACGAAAAGACCAGCGTCCCGGCGCTGATCGAGGAAATCTACACCTTCCTGCGTCAGGCCGACGCCCGCGAACTCGGCATGCTGTTCCGCGATCTAGACGCCGCGCGCGCCGAGGGCGACGAACTCAAGGCCAAGCAGGTTCAGGCCGCGATCGACAATCATGAAACGCATGTCGTGCCGATCATTGCCGACATCGACGCGGGCTTCGGCAATGCCGAGGCGACCTACCTGCTCGCCAAGAAGATGATCGAAGCCGGCGCCTGCGCGCTGCAGATCGAAAATCAGGTTTCGGACGAAAAGCAGTGCGGTCACCAGGACGGCAAGGTCACCGTGCCGCACGAGGATTTCATCGCGAAGATCCGCGCCTGCCGCTATGCCTTCATGGAACTCGGCGTCGAGGATGGCATCATCGTGACGCGCACGGACAGCCTCGGCGCGGGCCTGACCAAGCAGATCGCCTTCTCGAAGGAACCCGGCGACCTTGGCGACCGGTATAACAGCTTCCTCGACTGCGAAGAGGTCGAAGGCGCGGGCAACCCCGGCGACGTCCTGATCAACCGCGACGGCAAGCTGATGCGCCCGAAGCGCCTGCCCTCGAACCTTTATCAGTTCCGCCCCGGAACCGGCGAGGATCGCTGCGTTATGGACTGCATCGCCAGCCTCCAGAACGGCGCCGACCTGCTGTGGATCGAAACCGAAAAGCCGCACATCGAACAGATCGCCGGCATGGTCGATCGCATCCGCGAAGTCGTGCCCAATGCGAAGCTCGCCTATAATAATTCGCCGAGCTTCAACTGGACGCTCAACTTCCGCCAGCAGGTGTTCGACAGCTGGCAGGCCGAAGGCAAGGACGTCAGCGCCTATGATCGCGCCAAGCTGATGAGCGCCGATTATGACGAGACGGAGCTGTCGATCGAGGCTGACAACCGCATCCGCACCTTCCAGCGCGACGCGGCGAAGCGGGCGGGTATCTTCCACCACCTCATCACGCTGCCGACCTATCACACCGCGGCGCTCAGCACCGACAATCTCGCCAAGGAATATTTCGGCGACGAAGCGATGCTCGGCTACGTCAAGGGCGTCCAGCGCAAGGAAATCCGCCAGGGCATCGCCTGCGTGAAGCACCAGAATATGTCGGGCAGCGACATCGGCGATGACCACAAGGAATATTTCGCCGGCGAAGCGGCTCTGAAGGCCGCGGGCAAGGACAATACGATGAACCAGTTCGCCGCCTGACCCAGTTTGGCGCGGGGGTTTTCGTTGCCCCTCGCGCCTTCCGAGCTTTCCTGGGGAGGAAAGCCTGCCCGCCGGACGTCGTTCGATGTCCGGCGGGCATTTTTGTCTGGATACGGTGACTTACCCCATTGGCCTTGTATCCCGCCGATTTGCGTGCATTATGGGGGAAATAGAAAAATCCCTCTCCCCACAAACGGCATCTCCCCATGAACGATACCCGACTGAAACTGATGGAAGCCATCGCGCGCAAGCGAACCGTGACCGCGCGCTACAATGGCAATGTGATGCGCCTCGCGCCGCATCTGATGTTCGAACGCCACGGCGCGCTGTTCGTCAGCGCGCTTAACCTCGACAAGAATTGGCGTTCCGACGACGAACGCCGGCTCGGCCATTTCAAGCTCGATGGACTGGCGCAGACCGAGCTGGTCGACG
>NZ_MEFH01000208.1:0-5092 GCF_001725095.1 Sphingopyxis sp. SCN 67-31
GGCCTGTCGGCGCTCGTCGCATCGCAGCCGCTCGAGGCGTGGAAGGACTGGCTCGTCTTCCATCAGATCAACAGCCATACCGATGTGCTGCCAAGCGCGCTCGACGATGCGCATTTCGCCTTTTACGGCACCACCCTCTCGGGCACGCCGCAGCAGCGCAGCCGTGACAAGCGCGCGCTCGACGCGCTCAACACCTATCTCGGCGATGCGGTCGGCCGCGTCTATGCCGAGAAATATTTCCCGGCGTCGGCCAAGGCCGAAGTCGGTGACATGGTGAAGGGGATCAAGGCCGCCTTTGCGAAGCGCGTCAACACGATCGACTGGATGGCGCCCGAAACGAAGAAGGAAGCGATCAAGAAGGTCGAAACGATCGTCGTCGGCGTCGGCTATCCCGAAAACTGGCGCGACTATGGCAGCTACACGATCAGCGCCGACGACGCCTATGCGAACGAAGTCGCCGGCGAGAAGGCCGAATATGCGCACCAGCTCGCCAAGATCGGCAAACCCTTCGACAAGGGCGAATGGTGGATGACCCCGCAGACGGTCAATGCCGTCAATCTGCCGGTGCAGAATGCGCTGAATTTCCCCGCCGCGATCCTGCAGCCGCCCTTCTTCGACGCCAAGGCCGATCCCGCCTATAATTACGGCGCGATCGGCGCCGTCATCGGCCACGAAATCAGCCACAGCTTCGACAATAATGGCGCGGCCTTCGATTCGACCGGCGCGCTGCGCAACTGGTGGACGGCCGAGGATCTCAAGAAGTTCGAGGCGGCGGGGGCGGCGCTGGCCGCGCAATATGACAGCTACAAGCCGTTCCCCGATCTTGCGGTCAACGGCAAGCTGACGCTGGGTGAGAATATTGCCGACGTCGCGGGCCTGCAGGCGGCTTATGACGCCTATCGTGCGTCGCTGAACGGCAAGGAAGCGCCGGTGATCGACGGCTTCACGGGCGATCAGCGTTTCTTCATCGCCTATGCGCAGACCTGGGCCACCAAGATGCGTGACGAGGCGCTGCGCGCGCGGATCGCGACCGACGGCCATGCGCCGGGCAACTACCGCGCACTCACCGTCCGCAACCTCGACGCGTGGTACAAGGCGTTCAACGTTCAGCCGACCGACAAGCTGTATCTCGCCCCCGATCAGCGCGTCCGCGTCTGGGGGTAATGTCCGCTTCTCGTCGTTGCGAGGAGCGGAGCGACGAAGCAATCTCCAGTCATCGGCCCGAGGTTGACTCGGGACGCTGGAGATTGCTTCGCTGCGCTCGCGAAGACGCTATTTTTCTGATGCCTGCGGCGCCCCCGGCTTTTCCTTGAGGATCAGGTACCGGTAAACGCCGACGCAGTTGATGCACAGCAGCGCGATATTCTGCCAGCCGATGCCTTCGCTGTCGCTTTGCAGAAAGCCCCACGCGACGAGCGCGATGCTGCTGGTCACGAAAATGACGAAGGCCCAGCCGGTCGGGCGTCGCCCGAGATTGAGCGACACGATCAGCGCCGCGAGCGTTCCGGCCCCGGCGCCATAATATTGCAGCGCGTCGAGCAGCGTATCGCTCATCCGCCGGTCGCCCCGAACACGAACTCGAGCTTCAACCCGTCAGGGTCGGCAAAGAAGAGCGCATAATAGGTAGGTCCGTAGCGCGGATAATCGGCGGGGGCATCGAGGATCGTCGCGCCTATGCTGCGCAGCAAATCATGCAGCGCATCGACGTCGGCGCGGCTTTCGGCAGTCCAGGCAAGATGATGCAGTCCGGGCGAAAAGCGGTCGTGGCTCCGTAGCGCGCCGGGGCCACGCGCTTCGACGATCCCGATCGAATGGAAAGGTTCGCCGTCGCGGTCCCAATCGCTGCCATGATCATAATCGGCGGCGCGCCGGTAGCCGAGAAAGCCCAGCACCGCATCATAGAAAATCCGCGACCGCGCCGCGTCGCGAACCGTCAGGTCGATATGATGGACAAGGCCGCGCGCGCTCATAAGGCCCCGGCAATCGCGAGCAGTCCGGATGCAGTCAGAAACGGCCAGCCGATGTGTCGGCCGCGCGTATATACGGCGTCGAACAGACCGGTCGCCGTCCACGCGGCCCCGATCAGCAGGATCAGACCGCGCGGCGTTCCGGGCCACAGGACCGACGCGGCGGACACCAGCATCAGGAGCGAGAGCGCATGCCATGCCAGACGAAACACCCGGCGCGCCAAGTCGATCCCCATGATTCCGCTGTCGAGCGACATCAACGGCCTGACAAGTCGCCTTTCGCCCAGCAAGCCGTGCACCAGGGCGGTCGCCACCATCAAGGTGGCCGACAGCCCCAGCCAGATCACGCGCCTGCGCCGATCAGTTCGCGGCCGATCAGCATGCGGCGGATTTCGTTGGTGCCCGCCCCGATGTCGAGCAGTTTGGCATCGCGCCAATAGCGCTCGACCGGCCAGTCCTTGGTGTAGCCCGCGCCGCCAAGCGCCTGGATCGCTTCGCCTGCGACCTTCACCGCGCTTTCGCTGGCCAGCAGGATGGCGCCCGCGGCGTCAAACCGCGTCGTCAGCCCGGCGTCGCATGCCTTGGCGACATTATAGACATAGGAGCGCGCCGACTGGAGCGCGACATACATGTCGGCAACCTTGGCCTGCATGAGCTGGAACGAGCCGATCGGCTTGCCGAACTGCTTGCGCTCGCGAAGATAGGGGATGACCGTGTCGAGGCAGCCCTGCATGATGCCGAGCTGGAGCCCGGCGAGCACGACGCGCTCATAGTCGAGGCCCGACATCAGCACGCCGACGCCGCCGTTGACCGGCCCCATCACCTGGTCCTCGCTGACCTCGCAATCGGTGAAGACGAGTTCGGCGGTCGGGGATCCGCGCATGCCGACCTTGTCGATCTTTTGCCCGATGCTGAAGCCCGGCATATCCTTTTCGATCAGGAAGGCGGTGATGCCGCGTGATCCCGCTTCGGGCGTCGTCTTGGCATAGACGACCAGCGTGTCCGCACAGGTGGCGTTGGTGATCCAGAATTTGGTGCCGTTGAGGACATAGCCGCCCTGAACCGGCTCGGCCTTCAGCTTCATCGAGACGACGTCGCTCCCGGCGCCGGCTTCCGACATCGCCAGGCTGCCGACATGCTCGCCCGAGATCAGCTTCGGCAGATATTTCGCCTTTTGCTCTTCATTGCCCCAGCGGCGGATCTGGTTGACGCACAGATTCGAATGGGCGCCATAGGACAGGCCGATCGCGCCGCTCGCGCGACTGACTTCCTCGACCGCCAGAACATGTTCGAGGTAGCCGAGACCGAGGCCGCCCCATTCCTCCTCAACCGTGATGCCGTGCAGGCCCAGCGCGCCCATCTGCGTCCACAACTCGTCGCGAGGGAACCAGTCCTCGCGGTCGGCCCTGTCGGCCAGCGGCGCAATCTGCTCGTCGGCGAAGCGGGCGGTGGTGTCGCGGATCATCTCGGCGGTCTCGCCAAGGGCAAAATCGAAATCGGGTGTGGCGCGCATATCGTCCTCTGTTTCTGGTTTCGGATGCGACTAGCAGGAAGCGGGCGCGGTTTGAAGCGCAGCGGACAAGTCTGGCTTGCAAGGCGAAAAGGCCATACAGCTTGCGTGCCGCCATGGGGGTCGGCAAGGGCGGGGCATGATCGACACGCTTACCCATCTGGACCGTCTCGAGGCCGAGAGCATCCACATCATGCGCGAAGTGATGGCCGACGCCGTCAACCCCGTGATGCTCTATTCGGTCGGCAAGGACAGCGCGGTGATGCTGCATCTCGCGCGCAAGGCCTTCTATCCCTCGCCGCCGCCCTTTCCGCTGCTCCACGTCGATACGACGTGGAAGTTCCGCGCGATGTACGAACTGCGCGACCGCATGGCCGCGGAATCGGGCATGGACCTGATCGTCCATCAGAACCCCGAGGCGAAGGCGCGCGGGATCAATCCGTTCGACCATGGGCCGCTGCATACCGACATGTGGAAGACCGAAGGGCTCAAGCAGGCGCTCGACCTTCACGGATTCGACGTCGCCTTCGGCGGTGCGCGGCGCGACGAGGAAAAGAGCCGCGCGAAGGAGCGCATCTTTTCCTTCCGCACCGCGAGCCACGGCTGGGATCCCAAGCAGCAGCGCCCCGAGCTCTGGAACCTCTACAACGCGCGCAAGGCGAAGGGGGAAAGTATCCGGGTCTTCCCGATCTCGAACTGGACCGAACTCGACATCTGGCAATATATCGCGCGCGAGAATATCCCGATCGTGCCGCTCTATTTCGCGGCGCCCCGACCGACTGTGATACGCGACGGGCTGTTGCTGATGGTCGATGACGACCGCTTCCCGCTACGCGACGGTGAAGAGCCCGTGATGCGCTCGGTGCGTTTCCGCACCCTCGGCTGCTATCCGCTCACCGGGGCGGTCGAAAGCGAGGCGACAACGCTAAGTGAAGTCATCCAGGAAATGCTGCTGACGACGACCAGCGAACGGCAGGGACGCATCATCGACAAGGATGGCGGCGATGCGTCGATGGAGAAGAAGAAGCAGGAGGGGTATTTTTGACCCGCCGCGTCAATCTTCAGATTGACGAAGGGTCAACCCCCGCGAAGGCGGGGGTCTCTTTCTGTATCAACGGACGAAGCGGGATTCCCGCTTTCGCGGGAATAACGAAGTAAGAATATGACCGACCCCATCTACGTTACCGACGCCCTGATCGCCGAAGATATCGACGCCTATCTCGCCAGTCACGAGCGTAAGTCGCTGCTGCGCTTCATCACCTGCGGCAGCGTCGATGATGGCAAATCGACGCTGATCGGGCGGCTGCTCTACGACAGCAAGATGATCTTCGAGGATCAACTCGCCGCGCTCGAGGCGGACAGCAAGCGCGTCGGCACGCAAGGCGGCGAGATCGATTTCGCGCTGCTCGTCGACGGGCTTGCCGCCGAGCGCGAGCAGGGAATCACGATCGACGTCGCTTATCGCTTTTTCACGACCGAAAAGCGCAAGTTCATCGTGGCCGACACCCCGGGGCATGAGCAATATACGCGCAACATGGTCACCGGCGCGTCGACCGCCGACCTTGCCGTGATCCTTGTCGATGCGCGCAAGGGCGTGCTGACGCAGACGCGCCGC
>NZ_MEFH01000209.1:0-5085 GCF_001725095.1 Sphingopyxis sp. SCN 67-31
TTGCATCAACAGCGCGGCGCTTGACTTCGCCGACCGCGGGCAGGATGAGGCGGGGACCGGCGAAGGCTGATCCCCGCCGGGCCGGCTGCCGCATCGCCGCGCAGCGAAAGAAGGAATCTGGATTTTGCGCCGCGAGCGACAATCGTCATCCGCCCCCAAATCGTCATCGTCAGGCAAAGGCTCGGGCAAGGGCTCCGGGGGACCGTCGGGCCTGCGCCTCTGGCTGCGCCGTCTGTTCCGCTGGGGTCTCGCGCTTGCGCTGGTCGGCGTCGTCGCGGTCGCGGTCGCGGTCGGCATTGCAGCGCAGCGTATCCCGAGCTTCGAGGAGCTGAAAAAGTCGCCGGCGGGCCAGACGATCCGCGTCCACGCCGCCGACGGCACCGTCTTCCTGTCGCTCGGCCCCAATTACGGGCGCTGGCTGACGCTGCGCGAAACGCCGCAAGTGATGCAGGATGCGATGGTCGCGGTCGAGGATCGGCGCTTTCGCTATCATCCCGGCGTCGACCCGGTCGGGATGACGCGCGCCGCGGTCTTCGCGGTCGAACATTATGGCACCGGGCGCCGGATGCAGGGCGCATCGACGATCACCCAGCAGCTGGCGCGCAATATCTTCCTGTCGAACAGCTACACCTGGTCGCGCAAGCTGCGCGAAATGATCCTGTCGCTCGCGCTCGAATGGAAATTCTCGAAGGACGAGATCCTCGAACTCTATCTGAACAAGGTCTATTTCGGCGGCGGCAGCTACGGCATCGACGCCGCATCGCGGCGCTTTTTCGGGCATAGCGCGACCCAGATGTCGCTGTCCGAAGCGGCGGTGGTCGCGGGGCTGGTCAAGGCGCCGTCGCGCTATTCGCCGACCGCCGATGCCCAGGCCGCGCTCGGCCGGTCGGGGGTCGTCCTCGAAACCATGGTCGATGCGGGCTTCATCACCCAGGCGCAGGCCGACGGTGCCAAGCCCGCCGATGTCCAGCTGGCACAGGAAACGGGCCAGAACAGCGCGCGCTATTTCACCGACTGGGCGCTGCCGCAGCTCGACATGCTGATCGATGAAGGCACCGAGGCGCTCGACGTCTACACGACGCTCGACCTCGGCATGCAGCGCGCCGCGACCGCGGCGATCCAGGCCGACACGCCGAAAGGCGTGCAGGGGGCGCTCGTCTCGCTCGATCGCGACGGCGCCGTGCGCGCGATGGTCGGCGGCACCGACTATGTCGCCTCCAACTACAACCGCGCGACGCAGGCGATGCGCCAGCCGGGGTCGGCATGGAAATTGTTCGTCTATATGGCAGCGCTCGAAGCCGGCTATAAGGTCGACGATCAGGTGGTCGACGAACCGGTGACGATCAACGGCTGGAGCCCGAAAAACTCGTCGGGCCGCTTCGCCGGGCCGATGAGCCTGCGCACCGCCTTCGCCTATTCGGTCAACACGATCGCGGCAAAGCTGGGCAATGAAATCGGCTTTTCCTCGGTCGCCAACATGGCGCGCCGCTTCGGCATCACGACCCCGATCAACACCCACCCGTCGATGGTGCTGGGCAGCGCCGAAGTGCGGGTGATCGACATGACCGCCGCCTTCGCCGCGGTGTCGCGCAAGGGGGTGTCGGTGCAGCCCTATGGCATCACCAAGGTGACGACCGCCGACGGGCGCCTCCTCTACCAGAAGCCGGCCGAGCGCGGGCAGGTGCTCGTCGACAACTGGGTTGCCGCGGGCATTACCGACCTGTTGCAGACCGCAGTCGCGACGGGGACGGGGCGCGCCGCGCAGATCGGCCGACCGGTGGCAGGCAAGACCGGCACGACGTCGAGCAACAAGGACGGCTGGTTCCTCGGCTTTTCGAGCGGTCTGACCACCGGCGTCTGGATGGGCCGCGACGATGCCAAGGCGGTCGGGGGGCTGCAGGGCGGCCGCGCGCCGGCCAAGGCCTTCGCCGACTATATGCGCATCGCTGTCGCACGGCGCCCCGTCGAGCCCTTCGATACCGAGGTCAAGCTGCCCGAATGGCAACTCGAGGGCGATGACGAGGCCTATTTCGGCGCGCCTGAGGAAAATGGCGGCATGGTCGATGAAAATGGCATGCCGATCGAACTGCCCGCCGCGCCCGACACCGCCCAGGGCGACGTCCCGCCGCCGCCGCCCGCCGATGGCCCGGTGCTCAACCAGCAATGGATCGAGGAGCAGACGGGGCGCCGGCCGCCCGCCGACAATGGCGCCGCCGCGCCGAAGACGGCCCCGCAGCAGCTACGCACCCCCGCACCGGCACCGCCCAAGGCGCCGCCACCAGTGCTGAAGGCGCCGCCGGCGCGTGCGCCCGCCAATGGCGAGGGCAATTAAGGATCAGGTGAAACGGTAGCGGTGCAGCCCGCGGCCTTCGCGGCGCAGCCACGCGCGCGCCGCGCCGACGTCGCCATCGTGCAGATCGTCGACCAGCGCGTGAAAGGCCGCGCTATGGTCCATATGCCGCAGATGCGCGACCTCGTGCGCGACGGTGGCGCGGCGGACATGGTCGGGCGCCATGACGAGCCGCCAGCTATAGCGCAGGTCGCCGTCGTGGGTGCAGCTGCCCCAGCGGCTGCGCGGATCGCCGACCCCGACGCGGCCGACGGTCAGTCCCGCGCGCGCGGCAATTTCCCGGCTCTCGCGCGTCATGATGTCGAGCGCCGCGGCCTTCAGCCAGCGCTCGATGCGGCGCCCGACGGTTTCGGCGGGGCCGCCGACGCTCAGCCGGTCGCCCTCGGCGCGAACCGCGCGCGGGGCGGTCGCCGTCCATTCGATCCGGCGCTCCATGCCGAACAGCGGCAGCGCCGTGCCGGGGCCGACCTGGACGGGCGCAGCGGTCTTGCCGACCTGTTCGGCGAGCCAGTCCTGTTGCTCGCTCGCCCATTTGATCGCGCGCGCGGCGCTTGCCCGGCGCGGCAGCGTGAGCCGCAACTCGCCGCGCGCGCCATCGAAGACCAGGCGATAGCGCCGCGATTGCGCATGCGGGACCAGCCGCACCGGCCACGGCGTATCGCCGACCCAGATATGCGGCCGCTCGTCGCTGGCCCGTTCGCGGCGCATCAGACGACGCGCTCGACGAGATGGTTTTCGAGCGGCCCGGCGCGATCCTCGCTCACCGTCCAGCCGACGATCGACTCGCCCGCCCGGTGCACCGCGTCCGGATCGCCGCAGACCAGATAATGCCATGCGGGCAGCGGCTCGCCCTCGGCGCGCAGGCGGTAGGCGCAGGTTTGCGGCAGCCATTCGATGTCGGCGACGCTGCGCTTGGTCAGCGTCAGGCAATCGGGGACGTGGCGGCGGCGATGCTTGTAATCGCCGCAGCGCGCGGTTTTCAGGTCGAGCAGGCGGCACGCGACATTGGTCGGATAGATGCGCCCGCTGTCTTCATCCTCCAGCTTGTGGAGGCAGCATTTGCCGCAACCGTCGCACAGCGCCTCCCACTCGCCCGCGTCGAGCGAGGCGAGCGGCGCTTCCCAGAAGCGGCGCCCCGCCCCGGTCACTTCACCCACTTGCCAAGGTCGGCGGCGACCTTGTCGGGCGCGCCTTCATCGACGTCGGTCGACGGGTCATCGAGCGGCAGCAGCGCGAGCGGCTTGCCGGCCGGGTCCATCAGGAAGGCGAGCTGCGTATGCGCCATCAGATAGCGGTCGGGCGCCGATCCCTCGACCTTGTGGAAGGACACGACATATTCCTTCGCGACCGCCGCGATCTGTTCGGGGGTGCCGGTCAGCCCGATCAGGCGCGGGTGGTACCGGCTGACGAAGGCCTTGAGCACGGCGGGCGTGTCGCGCGCCGGGTCGACGGTGATGAACATCGGCTGCACCTTGGCGCCGCGCGCCGGATCGGCCTTCTCGAACGCCGCCAGCCCGCGCATCAGCTTTTGCACGTCGACCGGGCAGATGTCGGGGCAATAGCTGTAGCCGAAATAGACGATGCGGTAACGGCCCGCGAAATCACTGTCGCGCACGGGCTTGCCGTCCTGATCGGTCAGGCTGAACGGTCCGCCGATCTTCGCGCCGGCGAGCGGCGGGGTCGCGTCCTGCGTCGCCGACGGGGCGTTGCACCCAGCGAGCGCCGCGCCAAAAATCAGAAGCAGGCTTGCGCGACCGGCGTTTCGGACCATATTCGGGATGTTCATCATGCGGCCAGCCTTGATGGGCTAGGCCACGAAAATCAACCTTTCTCGTCGCGCCGTGCGACGATCATCGCCAGGGGTCGCCCAATCATGTTTCGACGCGCGGAGCTTCGCCTCGCCTCCTTCCTCCTGCTGATCGCCGCCGCGCTCGGCGCCGGCACCGCGGCGCACGCGCAATTCCGCGGCGGCTACGCCTTTCTGCAGGCCGTCGAGAACCGCGACGGGACGAAGGCGACCGAGGCGCTGAAGGACGATTCGACGCTGGTCAACACGCGCCATCCCGACACCGGCGAAACCGCGCTGATCATCGTCACCAAGCGTCGCGACACGACCTGGCTGCGCTTCCTGATCGGCAAGGGCGCCGACCCCGAAATCGGCGACCGCCAGGGGGTGACGCCGCTGATGCACGCGGCGCTGCTCAACTATCCCGACGGCGCCGAGGAACTGATCGAAGCCGACAAGTCGATCGTCGACATGACCAATCGCCGCGGCGAGACGGCTCTGATCCTGGCGGTGCAGGCCAAGAATGCGGCGATGGTGCGGCTGCTGATGCGCCACGGCGCCAATCCCGACAAATCGGATCATATCGCGGGCATGTCGGCGCGCGACTATGCCAAGCGCGACGACCGGACGGGCCAGATGCTGCAATTGCTCGACGCCAAGCCCGATGCCCCGCTGCGCGATCTCGGGCCAATCTTCGGCCCCAAATGATAGCATAATGTGATTTCTCTATTGGGAATCACATTATGATGTGATAATTGCGGGGCATGTCTACGCACCTTATCGATCGTATCCGCGCCATCGTCGACGACGGCAGCATGTCCCGCTCGGGGCTTGCGCGCGCGGCCGGCCTCCACGCCAACAGCCTGCGCGACATGGAATCGCCGGGCTGGAACCCCACCGCCGAAACGCTGCGCAAGCTCGAGAACTGGCTCGCGCACGGCAGCGACCT
>NZ_MEFH01000210.1:0-5080 GCF_001725095.1 Sphingopyxis sp. SCN 67-31
GCCGCCATGCCGCCGTCGATCCGCAGATCGGCCCAATCGACGCCATCGGCCGCGAAGGCGGCTTTCAGATCATGCGCCTGATAGGCCTGCGCTTCCAGCGCGGCGCGGGCGACATGCGCCTTGCCACTCGCGAAACTCAGCCCCGATATTGCAGCGAGCGCATCGGGTCGCCAGTGCGGTGCACCCAGTCCTGCAAGCGCGGGGACCAGATAGACACCGCCATTATCCGTAACCGAGCGCGCCAGCGCCTCGCTCTCGCCTGCGTTCGCCAGCAGGCCGAGGCCGTCACGGAGCCACTTTATCAGGCTTCCCGCCACGAATACCGATCCTTCGAGCGCATAGCTGCGGCGCCCGTTTTCCTGAACCAATATCGTCGCGAGCAGCCGGTTGGCCGAATGCGGCCGTTCCGTGCCGCTCGCCGACAGGATGAAGGCGCCGGTGCCGAAAGTTGCCTTCGTCTGTCCCGGTTCCAGACAGGCCTGGCCGATCGTTGCCGCCTGTTGGTCGCCCGCCATCCCCGCAATCGGGATCGCGCCGCCGAACAGCTCCGGGTCGGTGGTGCCGACCGTTGCGGTGCAATCGACGATTTCGGGCAGCAGTCGCATGGGAACGCCGAACAGGTCGCACAGGCCGCCGTCCCAGCCCCCGTCGCCGTCGATCGCCATCAACAGCGTGCGTGAGGCATTGGTCGCGTCGGTCACATGCGCGCCGCCGGTCAGGCGATAGACGAGATAGGATTCGATCGTCCCGACGGCGAGCCGATCGCCCGCCTGGGCCAACTGCGGCCAGTTGCGCAGCGCCCAGCCGATCTTGCTGCCGGAAAAATAGGGATCGAGCAGCAGGCCGCTCTTGGCCTGCACCGCCGGTTCGTGCCCGGCCTCCTTGAGCTTCGCGCAATCGGCGGCGGTCCGCCGATCCTGCCACACGATTGCGGGGGCGAGCGGCCGGCCGGTCGTCCGGTCCCAGAACACGATCGTTTCGCGCTGGTTGGTGATGCCGATCGCGGCAATATTGGCCGCGCCGCCGGCCTTTTCGATCATCGTGCGCGTGCACGCGAGGGTCGCCTGCCATATTTCCTCGGCATCATGTTCGACGAGGCCGGGGCCCGGATAATGCTGGCGAAACTCGCGCTGCGCGCTGCCGAGCGGCGTGCCGCTCGCGTCGAAAAGCATGGCGCGGGTCGATGTCGTGCCTTCGTCGATGACGATAATCTTTTCCGGCATGGCGCTCCGGCTCTCCCCTTTATTCGGTCTTGCAGGAACAAGATCAGCACGAACCGGCGAGGGGGGCAATCCCGGCCCGAGCAATCATCTTGCAATTTCGCGTAATATTCGCCATATGCTTGTGCAGCGCAGCATGGCGGACTTCACCGCCGCAACCACCGGCAGCGTGATTTTCCCGCCCGAGGCGCCGTAAAGGCCGCCAGCGCGGGACGAGCCGGCACCGCGCTTTGTCCCTTGAGGCACCCTTTCACGCGGGTCGTTTCGAACCCGCGGCCGTGCGCCGTCCGTTCGATGCGAACGGACGCTGTGCGCGTCGCCCATTGTGAGTATGTTATGACGAGTTTCAACGACTTTGGCCTGCACGCCGACATCAATCGCGCGCTTGCCGCCAAGGATTATACAACCCCGACCCCGATCCAGACGCAGGCGATCCCGCCGCTGATGAAGGGCCGCGATCTGTGTGGCATCGCGCAGACGGGTACCGGCAAGACGGCCGGTTTCTCGCTGCCGTCGATCCACCATCTGCTGACCTATCCGCATCGCGCCAATCCACGCGGCTGCCGCATGCTGGTGCTGGCGCCGACGCGCGAACTCGCGGCGCAGATTGCGCAAAGCTGCCGCGACTATGGTCGTTTTACCAAGCTGCGCGTTTCGACCGTGTTCGGCGGCGTGCCGATCAACAAGCAGATTCGTGACCTTGCGCAGGGCGTCGATATTCTCGTCGCCACCCCGGGCCGCCTGCTCGACCTGATCGATCAGCGTGCGCTGCGCATGGACGATGTCGAAATCTTCGTCCTCGATGAAGCCGACCAGATGATGGACATGGGCTTCATCCATTCGCTGCGCCGCGTTGCCAAGCTGCTGCCGTCGCGGCGCCAGAATCTCTTCTTCTCGGCGACGATGCCGAAGGAGATTGCGGGCCTTGCCGATCAGTTCCTGAACGATCCGGTCACCGTGTCGGTCGCGCCGCAGGCGACGACTGCCGAAAAGATTCGCCAGCGCGTGACCTTCGTCGAGCAGAAGGAAAAGCAGGCGCTTCTCCACCATGTGTTACGCACCGAGGACATCGACCGCGCTCTGATCTTTACGCGCACGAAGCACGGCGCCGACCGCGTCGTCCGCCATTTGAAGGGCGCGGGCATCGAAGCCTTTGCGATCCACGGCAACAAGAGCCAGGCGCAGCGCACGACCGCGCTGCAGGCGTTCCGTTCGGGTCAGGTCCGTTTGCTCGTCGCGACCGACATTGCGGCGCGCGGCATCGACGTGTCGGGGGTCAGCCATGTGATCAATTTCGAGATCCCGAACGTCCCCGAACAATATGTTCATCGCATCGGCCGCACCGCGCGCGCCGGGGCGGAGGGTGTTGCGATCAGCTTTGTCGCGCCTGACGAGCGCCCCTATCTGCGCGATATCGAACGCGTGACGCGGACCAAGGCCGAGCCTGCGAAGCTGCCCGACAATTTCGGCGAGATGGTTCGCAATCTGCCCAAGCCGGCACAGCCGCCGCGCGACACCGGCAGCAAGGGTCGTGACCCGCAGCGCCAGCGCGACGATGCGCAGCGCCGCAAGGGGCATGGCGAGGGCGGTTCGCGCGATGGCGGCCATCGCGGCCCGCGCCGCGAGGCAGCGGCCGGCGACGGCGCACAGCCGCAGCGCAAGCGTCGCTTTCGTCCGCGCGGCGGGGTCGGGGCGCACAAGGGATCGGTGAAGCGGGTCGGTTGACGCCCGCCCCCGGCACGCTAGGTTTGCGCGCGGGTCGAGGGGACGGACGATGATCGACGACGACGAATATGAACCGCTGCCGCCGCAGCGGCCGCTCTTCCGCCGCAAGCGGGTGCTCATCCCGCTGGTGGTGTTGCTCGTCATCGTCGCGATCTTCCTTGCGCTGCGCACGCCCGACACCGACCGCGATGCCATGATCGCCAAATATGGCGGCCCCGACGCGAGCTTCGCGGCGGGGCCGGCAGGGCAGCGAATCCATTATCGCGATCAGGGCAGGCGCGACGGCCGCACCATCGTGCTGCTCCACGGGTCGAACAGCAGCCTCCAGACGTGGGAGCCGCTCGTCAAAAGGCTCGGCGGCGATTACCGGATCGTGACGCTCGATCTGCCGGGGCATGGCCTGACCGGCGGCACGCCCGACAAGGATTACAGCGCGGCGGGGATGATTGCCGCGGTTGATGTGGTGGCGGCCAAGCTCGGCCTCGATCATTTCATCCTGGGCGGCAATTCGATGGGCGGCTGGGTGGCGTGGCGCTATGCGCTCGCCGAGCCGGGACGCGTCGATGCGCTCCTGTTGTTCGATGCGGCGGGCATGCCGCTGCGAAAAGGCGAAAAGGCGCCCGAATCAAATCTCGGCTTCCGGCTTCTCAAAAATCCGGTCGGACGCTGGCTCGCCGGACAGATCACGCCGCGCTCGCTGGTCGAAAAGTCGCTCCGCCAATCGGTCGCGAAAACCGGCATCGTCGATGATGCGATGGTCGACCGCTATTGGGAGTTGCTCCGCTTTCCGGGCAATCGCGAGGCGACGGCGCTGCGCGCCACGCTCGACCGCGAGCCCGCGATGGCCGACCGGATCGGCGAGATAAAGGTGCCGGTGCTCATCCTTTTCGGCAAGCAGGACCGGCTGATCAACCCGAGCGCCGCGCTAACCTTTCACGACCGGATTGCGGGATCGGAGGTCGTTCTGCTCGACGGCGTCGGCCATCTGCCGATGGAGGAAGCGCCCGACGCCACCGCGATGACGATCGCGGATTTCCTTACGCGGCGGCTTGCTCCGCCGTCGCCTCTGCCGGCTGCTCCAGAAAAGCGCTGATCCGCGCCGCCGTGTTCGCGGCGTGGGTGAAGGGGAAAAGGTGCGACCCCGGCACGACTTCCAGTATCGCGCCGTCGATCAGGTCGGCGATCGCCTGGCCGTGCGCCGCCGGCACGACGCCGTCGCGCCGCCCCATCAGGATCAGCGTCGGCATGTTCTTGAGCTGCGGCAGCATAGGCGCGCTGGTCCAGCCGGCCATCGCCATCGCCTGATAGGTCAGGCCTAGCGGCGTTGCGGTGGGAAGCTTCAGTCCGCTCGCCAGCATGTCGTCGTCGAGCAGTGCGGCCCAGCCGATTCCCGGCGCCCCCACGCTCGGCGTCGTTGCTATCAGGACCATGCGCCGGATACGCGCCGGAAATTGCACCGCGATCTGCTGCGCCAGCGCACCGCCCCAACTGAAGCCGGCAAGGTCGAGCTGCGGGTGACCGAAGCGTTCGGCAATCTCCATCACGATCGCGGCCATTGTCGGCGCGGTATAGGGAAGGATTGCGTCGGGCGACCCGCCGACGCCGGGCATGTCGAGCGTCCACACCTCGCGCCCATGTATCTGCGCGAGCAGCGGTGCCGCGGCGGCGATGTCGGCGCCGATCCCGTTGAGGAACAGCAACGGCACCCCGGTGCTGCCTTTACGCCAGCGCGCCGTGCGAAGCGCGAGGCCATAAAGATGTTCGGTGCCGATGACCGGGCGGCCGCTGATCCTGCTCATGCCCATGGCTTTGGCATGTTTTGGACGTGGACGGAAGCGCCTCGCCAGTTTCCTGACCCTAGCCGGCGGGTGGCTCGGTGGCCCGCCTTTCGGCCTGTTCGTAGCGCAGGCAGTCGAAGATTTTGGCGCCAGCAAGAAATACCGAGCCGCTGCACGCGACGAGCAGCAACTGGCCGCCGTACCCCGGAAATTCATGCAGATAGGCTGTTCCGCGCGCCATGGCACCCGCCGCCAATGCATAGATGATCAGGCAGGCCTCGAACCTGGTCTTGATGATAAACAGCCGTCCGATTTTCTTCAGCATCGCCACCATCCGAAGCAAGGGATGTGCCAGTG
>NZ_MEFH01000211.1:0-5064 GCF_001725095.1 Sphingopyxis sp. SCN 67-31
TGTCGCACGCCAGTTCGACGCGGTGGCCGTTGGGGTCGAAGAAATAGATCGACTTGAAGATGCCGTGATGCGTCGGGCCGAGCACATCGACCCCATTCGCCTCGAGATGCGCCTTGGCACCGACCAGCTCGTCATAGCTGCCGACCTTGAAGGCGAGGTGCTGGACCCACTTGGGCGTATTTTCGTCGCGGCCCATGTCGGGCTGGTTCGGCAACTCGAAAAAGGCGAGGATATTGCCGTTCCCCGCGTCGAGGAAGACGTGCATATACGGATCATATTCGCCGGTCGACGGCACATGATCCTCGGCAAAGGCGGTCGTATAGGTCATGCCGAGCATGGCCTCATACCATTCGACCGTCTCCTTCGCGTCCTTGCAGCGATAGGCGGCGTGGTGGACGCCGCCCAATTTGATCGGACTCGTCATTCGGCGGGCTCCTCGACATTGAGCGCGCCGCGGCGGATCTGGTCGAGTTCCATCGACTTGAACAGCGCGGTGAAATTGCCCTCGCCGAAGCCTTCATCCTTCTTGCGCTGGATGAATTCGAAGAAAACGGGGCCGATCACGGTCTGCCCGAAAATCTGGAGCAGCAGGCGGGGATCGCCCTCGGTCGTCGATCCGTCGAGCAGGATACCGCGCGATTTCAGTTCATCGACCGGCTCACCATGGCCCGGAAGGCGGTCGGCGAGCATCTCGTAATAGGTTGCGGGCGGCGACGGCGCGAAGGGATTGCCGAGCGCCTTGAGCTTGTCCCACGACGCGTAAAGATCGTCGCAGCTGAAGGCGATATGCTGGATACCCTCGCCATTATAGGCGCGCAGATATTCCTCGATCTGGCCGCCACCGCCCGCGCCTTCTTCGTTCAGCGGAATGCGGATCTTGCCGTCGGGGGCGGTCATCGCCTTCGAGGTCAGACCGGTATATTCGCCCTTGATGTCGAAATAACGGATTTCGCGGAAACCCGCGATGCGTTCGTAAAAGGCCGCCCAATGCGCCATGCGCCCGCCATAGACATTGTGCGTCAGGTGATTGATCACCTTCAGCCCCGCCCCTTCGGGATGGCGGTCGACGCCATCTTCATAGACGAAGTCGATGTCATAGATGTTCAGCCCGTCGCCATAGCGGTCGATCAGATAGATGATCGAGCCGCCGATGCCGCGGATCGCGGGCAGGCGCAGTTCCATCGGGCCGGTCTTGACCTCCACCGGCTCGGCTCCGCGCGCAATCGCCTCGGCATAGGCTTGCGCCGCGTCGCGGCAACGCCAGCCCATGCCGCACGCCGACGGGCCATGTTCGGCGGCAAAATAGGCCGCGGGCGATTTGGGTTCGTAATTGGCGATCAGGTTGATGTCGCCCTGCCGCCAAAGCGCCACATCCTTCGAGCGGTGCCGCGCGATGCGCGTGAAACCCATCCGTTCGAACACCGGTTCGAGCATGCCCTTTTCAGGCGCCGAAAATTCGACGAATTCGAAGCCGTCGAGGCCCAGCGGATTGTCGAACAGGTCGGCCATGGTCAGTCCCTTAATGTGGTTTCAATTGAAACTATTATGATGGATCGCGGACCGCGAGTCAATGCCGGGGCGCTTCAGATAGACCGTCGCCTGCGCGGGGGGCGACGCTTCTTGTCTTGGCGACTACGCCGCTTCCTCGATCGCCTCCAGCGCTTCCATCCACGCCGCCTCGACGCGTTCCAGCTCGGATGCGAGCTTGCCGCGGCGCTGCGCGAGATCGCCCATCGTCAGCTTGGCAAGCGCCGGGTCGGCGCTCGCGGGGTCGAACATTGCGCGGTCGATCGCGCTGACCTGCTGCGCGAGCTTGGCCGCGCGCGCCTCATGATCCTTGGCGGTCTTGCGCAACGCCGCCTGGGCCTCGCGCGCCTTCGCCGCTTCCTGCCGCGCCGCCTTTGCATCCTTCGGCTTCGCGGGCGCCGCCTTCGCATCATCGCCGGAGGGCGACTTGCCGAGGATGAACGCGACATAATCGTCCATGCTGCCGTCGAAATCGCGCGCGGTTCCGTCATCGACCAGGACCAGCCGGTCGGCCGAGAGTTCGAGCATATGGCGGTCGTGGCTGACGATCAGCACCGCGCCCTCGAAGCCGTTAAGCGCCTGCACCAGCGCCTCGCGCGCATCGACGTCGAGGTGGTTGGTCGGTTCGTCGAGGATCAAGAGGTGCGGCGCCTCGCGCGTGATCAGCGCGAGCGCGAGCCGCGCCCGCTCGCCGCCCGACAGCTTGCCGACCTCGGTCGTCGCCCTGTTACCCGAAAAGCCAAAGCGTCCCAGTTGCGCGCGCACCGCGCCGGGGGTCTTGCCCGCCATCACGCGCGTCATATGGCCGAGCGGAGTATCGGCGCCGTCGAGTTCCTCGACCTGATATTGGGTGAAGTAGCCGACGCGCATCTTGCCCGCGACCGCCATGCCGCCCTCTTCGGGCTTCAACTGCGCCGCGAGCAGGCGCGCGAGCGTCGTCTTGCCGTTGCCGTTGCGGCCGAGCAGCGCAATGCGGTCGTCGGGATCGATACGCAGGTTCAGGCGGCGCAACACCGGCGCGCCGGGCGTATAGCCGACGCTGGCAAGGTCGAGCGTGATCAGCGGCGGCTTGAGTTCGTCGCCGGGGCTCGGGAAATCGAACACCAGGCTCGGATCGTCGGCGATCGCCGCAATCGGCTGCATCCGGGCGAGTTGCTTGGCGCGCGACTGTGCCTGCTTCGCGGTCGAGGCGCGCGCGCTGTTGCGGGCGATATAGTCCTGCAATTTGGCGCGCTGCGCGTCCTGCGCCGCCTTCGCCGCCGCAAGCTGCGCCGCGCGTTCGGCGCGCTGGCGCTCGAACGCGTCATAGCCGCCGGCGTAGAGCGTCACCTTCCCGCCTTCGAGATGCAGAATATGGTCGACGACATTGTTGAGCAGGTCGCGTTCATGGCTGATCACGACAAGCTGCCCCGGATAGGAGCGAAGGAAGCTTTCAAGCCACATCGTCGCTTCGAGGTCGAGGTGGTTCGACGGTTCGTCGAGCAGCAGCAGGTCGGGGTTCGAAAAGAGTAGCGCGGCGAGCGCGACGCGCATTTTCCACCCGCCCGAAAAGCTGTCGAGCGGGCGCCCCTGCATATCCTCGTCGAAGCCGAGCCCGATCAGGATGCGCGCGGCACGCGCCGGCGCGGTATAGGCGTCGATCGCGATCAGCCGCTCGTGAATGTCGGCGAGCCGGTCGGGGTCGGTTTCGATCTCTGATCGTTCGAGCAGGTCGGCGCGTTCGGTATCGGCGGCGAGAACGGTTTCGAACGGCGTCGCGCTGCCGCTCGGCGCTTCCTGCGCGATATAGCCGAGGCGCGTCTTGCGCGGCATTTCAATCCCGCCGTCGTCGGCCTCCAGCTCGCCGATCATCGCCTTCATCAGCGTCGACTTGCCCGCACCGTTGCGGCCGATCAGCCCGGTGCGGCTTTTCGGCGGCAGGCTGGCGCTCGCGCGGTCGAGGATGGTGCGGCCGCCCAGTCGCACGGTCAGATTGTTGATCGTCAGCATGGGCGCGCGCCTAGCACGGCTGTCCGCCGGTGCGAAGCCCGATCGGAGCTAGTGCGAAGCGCCCATCGAGATCGTCTTGGGCCGCGGGATCAGCCACACCGCCGCTGCCGCGATGACGAAGACCGTCCCGGCTGCAAGGAAGATATGCAGCACACCGAGCGTCGAAGCCTGGACATCGACGATCCGGTCAAGCGCGGCGCGCGCCTGTTCGGTCGTCAGCCCGGCATTCTGCATCTTGTCCATCGTCTCGGCCGCGCCGTTGAGCGCGGGCACCAGTTCGGCGCGCGATACGCGGCTTGCGTCGTCCCACGCCGTTGTCGCGATGGCGGTGCCGATCGCGCCGCTCAGGGTGCGCAGGAAGCTCATCAGGCCGGCCGCCGAGGTCTGATCCTTCGCCGGTACCGAACTCAGCGCCAGCGCAGTCAGCCCGACGAAGAAGAAGGGCATGCCCATCCCCTGCAGCAGATGCGGCAACGCGAGGCTCCAATAATCGACGTCGGTATTCCAGCGCGCGCGCAGGATCGACATCAGCGCCATCCACAAGATGCCCGCGCAGACGGTGATCCGCACATCGATCTTGGTCAGCAGCCCCGCCGCCAATGGCGAGAAGAGCACAGCGAAACAGCCGATCCACGCGACGATGAAACCGGTTTCGGTCGCGGTGTAGCCCGCCACCTGCTGCAACCACAGCGGCGTCAGCACGACCTGCGAGAAAAAGGCCCCGAAGCCGAGCGAGATGGCGACGGTCGCGAAACTGAAGCCGCGAAAGCGGAAGACCCGGACATTGACCACCGGATTGGCGTCGGTCAGCTCCCAGATCAGAAAGGCAGCGAAGCTGATCGCGGCGACGATCGCCAGCATGACGATCCATGCCGATCCGAACCAGTCGTGCTCGCGCCCGGTGTCGAGCATGACCTGAAAAGAGCCGACCGACAGGACGAGCAGGATGAGGCCGACGATGTCGATCCGCATCTTCGCCTTCTTCGTCTCGAACGCGCCAAGCATGCTGCCGACGCCGAAGGCACAGACAGCGACGACGGGCAGGTTGATGAAGAAAATCCAGGGCCAGCTCCAATTGTCGCTGATCAGCCCGCCCAGAATCGGCCCCAGAATCGGCGCCGTCGTTGTCGTCATCGACCAGATCGCGAGCCCGATACCGGCCTTTTCCTTCGGAAAGATGCGCAGCAGCAATATCTGCGACAGCGGCATCAGCGGCCCGCCCGCAAGCCCCTGCAGGACGCGGAACAGGATCAGCGCGTCGAGCGTGCGCGAAATGCCGCACAGGAAGGAGAAGATGCCGAAACCCACGATCGACACGATGAACCAGCGCACCGTGCCGAACCGCGCGGCGAGCCAGCCGGTGAGCGGGACGCTGATCGCGTCGGCGACGGCATAGCTGGTGATCACCCAGGTTCCCTGCGTCGGCGATACGGCAAGGCCGCCCGCGATGTGGGGAACCGACACATTGGCGATCGTCGAATCGAGCACGACGACGAAATTGGCGAGCGCGAGCGCGAAGGCCGCGGCGAGCAGCTTGACGCCGCTCAG
>NZ_MEFH01000212.1:0-5049 GCF_001725095.1 Sphingopyxis sp. SCN 67-31
GGCGCTTCGCTGCCGAAGCGGCCGGGGCCGAAAAGATACTCCTCGCTCGTGCCGGCATCGAGGTCATGCTTGACGAGGCCGCGGAAGAGGAACCAGCCCGGCTCGGGGATGGCGCTATAGGCATAGCGATAGGGTTTGCCGGCATAGCGCTGGTTGAACATGCCGAATTCGAGATCGCGGTCGTCGAGCCTTTGTTCGGTCGTCTTTCCGGTCTTGAGATTGAAGCGCCAGCGATGAAGGCGCGGCTTGAGCAAGCCCTGGTCAAGATAGGCCATCATCCGCTCCAGCCCCTCGGGAGCATCGGGATAGGATTTTGGCATCGGCTCTTCCTGATAATAGCCGTCGAGGACGATCTCGTCGCCTTCCTCCCACGCGTTGAGCCAGTGGAGCGTGTAGGTTGGCTCGGCCTCGAACCAGCGGATATCCTCAGGGGTTCCGTGCCGCGGGATGATCGCGAAGCGCGTCTTTTCGTCGGGGTGAAACTGGACGACGTGCAGGTTCTTTTCGAGCAGTTCCGCGTTCCAGTAGAGCGGCATGTCGTTGAGGATGGTGTAATTTTCGGTGAACGCCATGTCGTGTGGCAACCGCGGTCCGGCGAGCGGCACGGGAATATAATGTTTGAGCTTATTGTCCGCGCCGACGACGCCATAATGCATATAGGGCGCGTGCTTCGAATAGTTGAAGAACATCAGTTCGCCGGTCGCGAGATCGACCTTGCAATGCGCCGAAATGCCGTCGAGCGGCACCCAGCTTTCGGTGCCGAACTGTTCGAGCGTGAACGGGTCGAGCCGATAGGCCTCGCCGCACTGGTAGAAGGTCGAGATGATCTTGCCCGCGTGGATCGCGACGTCGGTCGACGATGAATCCTTGAGCCATTCCTGCGCACCCCAGCCGTGGCGGGTCGATTTGTGTGGCGGTTCCATCAGCCCGGCCCAGAGCGAGCGGCCGGCTTCCTTCTCGGCCTCGAACCCCTTGGTGCGGACAAAGCGGCTGCGATAGCTCGCGCGGCCGTCCTTGAACGAGATCGCATGGATGAAGCCGTCACCGTCAAAGGGATGATAGCGGCCGATCGGTTCGTGAATCTGGTTCTCGCCGGTGCGGACGTAAACGCCGTCGATGTCGGTCGGGATCGTGCCGATCACCTCGACCTCGCCATTGGCGAAGACCGCATTCCACTCGTTATAGGTCGGCCGCCACGCGCCCTTCATATAGGGATGGTCGTTCGGTTGAACGGTGGTCCGGATCGTGTCGACAAGCTGAGCGGTCATGCGATGACTCCTTCGGCGGCTGCAAAGCGCGGCCTGGCGACGGCCGCATCATATTCTGTCACAAGACGGTCGACGATGTCCGCGACGGGTTCGGTCGCGCGAACCGCGCCGACGCCCTGACCCGCAGACCAGACATTCTTCCATGCCTTGGCGTCGTCCTGCGCATCGGAGAAATTGGGGCGCTTGTCCTCAGGCATGTTCGCGGGGTCGTAGCCCGCAGCGATCAGGCTTGATTTCAGCCAGTTGGCGGTCACGCCGGTAATGCCCTTCGACGGCATGATGTCCTCGGCCCCCGCCGCGACCACCATGTCCTTGTAAGGCTGAACAGCCATGCTTTCGGTGCAGGCGATCAGCGATGTGCCGAGATAGGCGAAGTCGGCCCCCAATATTTCGGCGGCCCGAATTGCCTGACCCGTCGAGATTGCGCCGCCCAGCACCAAGGGGCCGTCCCAGAACTGCCGCACTTCCTCGACAAAGGCGAAACCGGCGGTGGCGCCGGTATGGCCGCCGGCTCCCGCCGCGACGAGCACCAGTCCATCGACGCCCGCAGCCACGGCCTTGCGGGCGAAGCCCACCGAATTGACGTCGGCGAAAACGATGCCGCCATAGGCGTGGATTTGCTCGACGACGCGGGCGGGACTGCCGAGCGCGGTGATGACGAGCGGAACCTTGTGCCGCACGACGCAGGCGAGGTCGTCGGCAAGCCGGCTGTTCGACGGATGCACCACCAGATTGACCGCCCAGGCGGCGGCGTCGGGATCGTTGGAGAGCGCCGCGTCGATGCGGCTCACCCACGCTTCCAGATCGGCGGTCGTCCGCGCGTTGGGGGCGGGAAAGCTGCCGATCATTCCGGCGCGCGAGGCGGCGATGACCATGTCGGGGCCCGACACGAGGAACATCGGCGCCGCGATTGCGGGCAGGCGTAAATTGCGCGTCAAAGCTGCGGGAAGGCCGTGCTTCGGCTTCATTCCTGTCTCCCAAAACTTACTTGCATAGTGATACTAACTTGCGTAACAGAACTTATGCCCGTTCAAGAGGCATTTGCAAGCAAAACATGCCGGCCCGTCGCCGGCAGTGGGGAGAGGGAGAATCATGAAGCATTCACTTGCCATGCTGTTGGCTGCGTCGGCGCTTGCCGGTCCCGCGGCTGCGTTCGCGCAGGAGGCCCCCGCCGAAAGCCAGGGCGGCCTCGACGACATCATCGTTACTGCCCAGAAGCGCGCCGAGGGCTTGTCCGATGTGCCGATCTCGATTTCCGCGGTCAGCGGCAAGCAGGTCGAAAGCTATGGGCAGACCAACCTCGAACAGATCAGTTCGTCGGTCCCGAATCTGAAGATCACCCAGACCGCGATCGCCAATCGCATCGCGATCCGCGGCATCGCCTCGGGCGACAACAAGGGGTTCGAACAGTCGGTCGCGATGTTCGTCGACGGCGTCTATTATGGGCGCGACCAGCTTTCGCGCCTGCCGCTCGTCGATATGGAGCGGGTCGAGGTTTTGCGAGGCCCCCAACCGACGCTGTTCGGCAAGAATGCGATCGCAGGGGCGGTCAATATCACGACACGCAGCCCGACCGACGAATTCGAGGGGACGGTGAGCGGCCTCTATGAATTCAATCACAAGGAACTGCAGCTGACCGGCGTCCTGTCGGGGCCGTTGAGCGACGGCATCGAAGCGCGCGTGGTTGGCTATCATCGCTCGATGGACGGATATTTCTACAACCAGAAATTGAAGCGCAACGAGCCCAACGTCGATGAATATTATGTCCGCGGCAAGGTGGAGTTCGACAAGGGCGGGCCGCTCGCGGCCGAACTGAAGCTCGAATATGCCGACTTCGCGATGAAGGGCCAGCCGCGCGACGTGTTCGGCGCGGTCGGGAATTACAATGCGGTCTTCCAGGGCCCCTTCTTCGTCAGCACCGTCCCCGACTATGTGCGCGAGGATAATGGCTATGAAAGCCGCAACAAGGTGTTCGGGGCGACGCTGAACGCCGATCTGGAAATCGGCGAGCACACGCTGACCTCGGTGACATCGCTGCTCGACTATAAGACGCGCGAAATCGTCGATGTCGACTTTTCGGGGATCAGCTTTCTCGACGGTACGAATTTGCGCGAGGATTATCGGCAGTTTTCGCAGGAACTCCGCCTGACCTCGCCCGGCGGCGAGGCGTTCAACTATATCGGCGGGGTCTATTATCAGCACGCCAAGCTGGACGTTCAGGATTTCACCCTCTTCAATCCGACGTTCCTGGGGCTGGGCGCACCGTTCAACGCGCTCGGTGACACGCGCAACGACCGCGACTACAGCCAGACGTCGGACCTGATCTCGGCCTTTGCACAGGGCGAATTGTCGCTGACCGACCAGCTTCGCGTTACCGCGGGCGCGCGCTTCAACCATGAGAAGAAGAGCGGCCGCCGATCGCTCGCCATCGTGCAAGGTCCGCTCAGCACCGCACCCGCTGCCGTGGTCGCTGCGGTGTTCCGCGCGCTCAACATCGAGGCGCACAGCATCGCCGGCAAGCTGAGCGAGGACAGCTTCAATCCGATGGTCAACGTCCAGTTCGACGCGACCGACGACCTGATGCTCTACGCGTCCTATGCGCGCGGAACCAAGGCTGGCGGCTTCGACATCCGGTCGAATTCGCTGCCGACGTCGACCACGGTCGCCAAGCCCGGCGCGTTCGAATTCCAGGACGAAAGCGCCGATAATTTCGAAGCGGGGCTGAAATACAAGGGCCGCGACGTCGCCTTCAACCTGTCCTTCTATCGCACCAAATACAAGGATCTGCAGGTCAACATCTTCGACGGGACGCTCAACTTCAACGTCCGCAATGCGGCGGCGGCGCGGACGCAGGGGATCGAAGCGGATTTTCGCGCGGCGCTCGCCGAAGGCCTGACCATCAGCGGCGCGATCGCCTATCTCGATTTCAAATTCACCAACTTCACCGACGGCCAATGCTATTATCTGCAGACGCCGGGACCGGGTGGCTTCTGCGACTATAGCGGCAAGCGTAACGCGCTGAGTCCGAAATGGTCGGGTAATCTCAACGTCGATTACTGGACGCCGGTCGGCAGCGACCTCAAGCTGTCGTTCAACGTCAACGCCGACTTTTCCTCCTCCTATATCGCGGCGGCGAACCTCGACCCGCGGACCTATCAGGGCAGCTATGCGAAGCTTGGCGCCCGCGTCGCACTGGGGCAGATCGACAATCGCTGGGAAGTGGCGCTGATCGGCCGCAATCTGACCGACCAGCGGATCCTTCAGACCGGCAGCGCGATGCCGCTTGCGACGACGATTACGGGCGGGGCGGGCAATGCCTATAACGGGATCGTCGATCGGCCGCGAACGATTGCGGTGCAGGTTACGGGGCGCTTTTGAACCAGCTCTCCCCCGACGGAAGCATGGGCGCGGGCACCGCCCATCTTCCGTCGGACCGGCCTTGTCGCGTGCTGTTCCGCGGAGTAGGGCGGGCGCAGCAATGGACGCATCAGCCGTGAAAGAAGATCGCACCATCCGCGCCTGTTCGATCTGGCGCGCGCTCGATGTCGTCGGCGACGTTCCGGTGCTGCTCATCATGGAGCAGGCCTTTCTCGGCACCCATGGCTTCGACGAATTCGTGGCGCGGACCGGGCTCGCGCGGTCGGTTGTCAGCGGGCGGCTACGCAAGCTGGTCGACGAGGATTGCCTTGCCAAACGGCCGAAGAAGGAAGGGCGCGGTTCCTATTATGCGCTGACCGAGAAGGGGCGCGACCAGTTTCCCAACGCCTTGATGATGCTGCGC
>NZ_MEFH01000213.1:0-5041 GCF_001725095.1 Sphingopyxis sp. SCN 67-31
CCCGGCGGCACGCGCCGGCCGAAATAGCGCCTGAGCCAGTTCCCGCATTCGAGGAGCAGCGTGCGATAGGCCAGCCGATCGCCCTGCTGCGCCATCGCCATCAGGCGGGCAAGCGATGGCTCATCCGATTTCATGCGAGGCTCTACGGCGGGCGCCAGCGCGAGCCAGCAGCGCATCCAATGACAACCATCCGCCTCCGCGAATGATCAGCACGAGCGCCATCGCTGCCCATAGCGAATGCACCTGCCACCAGGCGTCGGGGTAGACGAAGATCTGGATGACCATGGTCATGCCCAGGAGCGCCAATGCCGAAAGCCGGGTGAGCAGCCCCAGCACGAGCAGGATCGGGAACAGGTGTTCGGAAACGGTCGCCATCACAGCGGCAAGATGGCTCGGCAAGGGCACGCCGCCATATTCGTCCTGGAAGAGAAAGAACGTGTTCTCGCTGATCGTGAACCAGGTGCCTTCGGCAATCTTGGTCTGGCCCGATCGCCAGAAGATCCCGGCCAGCACCACGCGCATGAACGCAAGCACGACGCCTTCCGGGATCCGTCCCGCGAGCCAGTCGATTGTCCGGTTATAAAGGGCAAGAACCCGCATCGCCTATCCCACCCGTTGCAGCGCCCCGGCTTCCATCAGCGCAATCAGCGCGGCCATGATGTCGTCCGGCGACGGTCGATCCTTACGTTCAAATTCGCCGCAGCTCTCCAAAAGGTTACAGATGCTGACCGGCTTATCGACATACGTGAAGATTGCCGACATCACCGAGGTCGCGGGCGAGACAAGCACTTGCTCCTGCGGACGGGTGAGCAGGATGGAATCTGCGTCGCCAAGTCCAGACACTTCCTCGCCGAGGATCTGGTGGACCGCGCGGTCCGTGTGGAGCAGGCGCGCTGCCGGATGGCGCATCAGCACGATGCCGAGCAGCGCATCTTCGCCGACACCGGCAATGTCCGCCAGCGCGAGGATCGCAGCCTCGGCGGCGTGATAGCTTTCCAGCCACGCCCATTCGAATGCGGCAAGATCGCTGGCCGCGCGCGTCTCGCCGACCGCGCTGAGGAAAGCTGCGAAGTCCTGCCCGATATGCGCGAGCGGGCGGGCGGCCACCCCCGGCCAATCGAGATAGCGACGGGAAAGTTCGTTGAATTGCTCATGGCCAAGCAGGACGCGTGTCCGCGGAAACGTGTCTTCCAGCGCGACAAGCCGGGCATGGGATACGGTGTTGGCATGGACTTTCATACCCAGAAGCGCGCGCGTGCGGCCGCCGCGGAACAGTCCGTCCGGAAGGTGCGCCGGACCATGATCGAGGCCGCGCATCATGGCCGCCTGTGTCTGTTCAAGCGAAAACATCTGACCGGCTCCCGGCGGACAGCGCCGCCTGCTCGCTCATGATCGCATCGGCCTTGCGCGCTTCGGCGATGAGCACTGCGTAGTCCGGAATGTTCGTATCCCATTCGATGAGGACCGGCATTCTTCCCGCCAGCTGGATGAAGCGAGAGAACATGGCCCAGGTCGGATCGGAGACCTGCGAGCCGTGGTCGTCGATCAGCAGCGGTCCGTGCTCATGCTCTTCCCGCTTATGTCCGGCCAGGTGGATCTCGCCCACAAGCGCCGGGTCGATGGCGTCGATCATGGAAAATGGATCGAGGTCCAGGTTGGTGGCGGTGACTTCGACATTGTTGATGTCGAACAATATGCCGCAGCCTGCCGCCCGGCACAGGCGGTGCAGGAAATCCGCCTCGTCCATCTCGTCACCGGCAAAGGCGAGGTAGCGCGAGGGGTTCTCGATCAGGAGTGGCCGCCTGAGACAGTCCTGCACGATCGAAACCTGCCTTGTGAAATGGCGGAGCGCCTCTTCGGTATAGGGCACCGGAAGCAGATCGGGATAGCGGTTGTTCGCGCTTCCGCTCCAGCTCAGATGGTCGGAAACCGATGCCGGGGAATAGCGGTCGCACAAAGCCGCAAGCTGATCGAGTTCCTCGCGGTCATGCCCATGTGCGCTGCCCAGCGAAAGGCCGACCGAGTGAAAGCTGAGCGGATATTTTTCGGCGATCGCCGAAAGCCATCGATGCGGCGGCCCGCCCGCGCTGAAATAATTCTGCGGATGCACTTCGACCCAGCCAGGCGAGAAATGATCGTGCGTGACAGGTGGGTGGATGCTGACCGACACGGACTCGAGCACCCGGGCATAGTGCTCGGGTTTCAGTCCAATTCCCACCGAGGGGGGCAGATCGGTCAGGAATTTCATGTCAGCCAGCATCCTTTGCGACCCGAGAGCTTAGCCTCTCCGGGCGGCGGGTAAAGTTGTGGGGCGCCCTGCGTCAGCGCCCCGTTCGCTCGGTCAGCTACGCTTCGGCATGGGGGCTGCGTTGCCCGCATGCGCCTCGAGCGTGCCGCCCACTTTCACGCACTCGCCCTTCGCGACATATTTCCAGGCGTTGCCCTGATAATCGACCGTCGACGTGCCGGCGCAGCTCGTGCCCGGGCCGGCCTTGCAGTCGTTCTTACCCTTCAGCGCCACACCGTAGCACTTTTCCTTGGCCCCGGACGGCGCTTCGGCGCTGGCGGGCGACGAAGCCAAAAGAGCCGCTGCGGCAAGCGATGCCGCGGCGGCGGCGAACTTGGCGGAAGTATTCATGACGATCCTTTCCATGGATGGCGCAAGGCCCTTCGCGCCTCGCATGACCATGTTCGGTGCGGCAAGCCGTCTGGTTACACTTGGGCACAGCATGCCAAGAACACGGGTCCGATCTGGTCGGCCAACCGCGGTGAGGAAGAATCACTGCGACAGCCAATCATGAGCGAGCGCATTTCCTGCGTTATGGCGTTCCTCAGCTGGAATTTTTTGCGCTTGACCCTGACATCATGTCAGGGTGCAAAAGCGGAGATCTCACATGAGGAGCGATTCCATGGCGCAACCCTGCGGCCATCATCAGCATCCGGATGCGGCAACGCCCCCACCGGTTGATACGCCCGAGGCGACGATCTGGACCTGCCCAATGCATCCGCAGATCCGCCAGGATCACCCCGGTGCCTGTCCGATCTGTGGCATGGCGCTGGAACCCGAGACAGTGAGTGCCGAGGCGGGGCCGAGCGCCGAACTTGTCGACATGACTCGCCGCTTCTGGATCGGACTCGTGCTCACGCTGCCGGTGCTGGTTCTGGAAATGGGAGTCCATCTGCTCCCCACGTTCCACGAGTTGGTTTCACCGAGGCTCTCGACATGGCTCCAACTGGCGTTGGCGACGCCGGTCGTGCTGTGGGCGGGCTGGCCGTTCTTCCAGCGCGGCTGGCAATCGGTCAGGACGCGCAACCTCAACATGTTCACGCTGATCGCGATGGGAACTGGCGTTGCCTGGCTCTACAGCGTGGTGGCGACGGCCGCGCCGTCGATTTTTCCGGCCGCCTTCCGGGGCGTGGACGGGTCGGTCGCCGTCTATTTCGAGGCGGCGGCTGTCATCACCGTGCTGGTGCTGCTCGGCCAGGTGCTCGAACTCCGGGCACGCGAGCGGACTTCGGGCGCGATCAGGGCGCTGCTCAATCTGGCGCCAAAGATGGCGCGGCGCATCCGGCAGGACGGCAGCGACGAGGAAGTCGCGCTCGAAGCAGTTGCGGTTGGCGACCGGCTGCGCGTGCGTCCGGGCGAAAAGGTGCCAGTCGACGCCAGGGTGGAAGAGGGCCGCTCGGCGATCGACGAATCGATGGTGACCGGAGAGTCGATGCCCGTCACCAAGGCGGCCGGCGATCCCGTGATCGGCGGCACGCTCAATCGAAGCGGTGCGCTCGTGGTGCGCGCGGAAAAGGTCGGCCGCGACACGATGCTGTCGCGCATCGTCCAGATGGTCGCCGAGGCGCAGCGTTCGCGCGCGCCGATCCAGCGGCTCGCCGATCAGGTCGCGGGGTGGTTCGTCCCTGCCGTGCTGGCGGTGGCAGTCGCCGCTTTCGTCGCCTGGGGCATTTGGGGGCCGGAGCCGCGCCTTGCACATGGCCTTATTGCGGCTGTGGCGGTGCTTATCATCGCCTGCCCCTGCGCGCTGGGGCTTGCGACGCCCATGTCGATCATGGTGGGCGTCGGACGCGGTGCGGGCCTGGGCGTGCTCATCAAGAACGCGGAGGCGCTGGAGCGGCTGGAGAAGATCGATACGCTCGTTATCGACAAGACTGGTACGCTTACCGAAGGCAAGCCCAGCGTTACGCGCATCGTTGTGGGCGAGGGGTGGGACGAGAGCGAATTGCTGCGCCTTGCGGCCGGCGTCGAACGGGCCTCCGAGCATCCGCTCGGCCAGGCCATCGTTGCGGCGGCCGAGGCGTGCAAGCGGGCGCTTCCCGAGGTCAGCAGCTTCGATTCCCCTACTGGCAAGGGCGCGGTGGGGACGGTGGAAGGCAAGAGGATCGTTCTCGGCAACGCTGCTTTCCTCAAGGAAGGCGGCATCGCCACCGATATGCTGAGCGAACAGGCGGATGCGCTGCGCCGCGATGGCGCGACGGCGATCTTCATCGGCATCGAGGAGGCCGCGGCCGGCATCTTCGCCATTGCCGATCCGGTCAGGGAAACGACGCCCGACGCCCTTGCCGCTCTGCGCCGGGAAGGCATCGCCGTGGTCATGCTCACCGGCGACAACCGGACCACGGCCGAGGCCGTGGCACGCCGGCTCGGCATCTCGGAGGTGGAGGCCGAAGTTCTGCCCGACCAGAAGAGTGCTGTGGTCGAACGGCTCAGGCAGGCGGGCAAGGTGGTCGCGATGGCGGGTGACGGCGTGAACGATGCGCCCGCCCTCGCTGCGGCGGATGTCGGCATCGCCATGGGCTCGGGAACGGATGTCGCGATCGAAAGCGCCGGTGTCACGCTGCTGAAGGGCGATCTGACGGGGATCGTGCGGGCGCGCCGCCTGAGCCAGGCGACTATGGCGAATATCCGCCAGAACCTGTTCTTCGCCTTCATCTATAACGCGGCGGGCGTGCCGGTCGCAGCAGGCGCGCTCTACCCCTTCTTCGGCATCCTCCTGTCGCCCATCATCGCGGCCGCAGCCATGTCGCTTTC
>NZ_MEFH01000214.1:0-5037 GCF_001725095.1 Sphingopyxis sp. SCN 67-31
AGATAGCCGACGAGGATCGTGCCGAGCGCCGCGCCGACGTTAATGCCCATGTAGAAGATGGTGTAGGCCGCGTCGCGGCGCATGTCGGTCAGGCGATAGAGCTGGCCGACCATCACCGAGATATTGGCCTTGAGGAAACCCGAGCCGACGATGATGAGCGCGAGCGCGAGCCAGAAGATGTTGATCGCGGGATCGGCCTGCTTCGTCGCGGCATCGGTGATGCCGTGATCGCCCTCGAAGGCCATGAACAAATGGCCGAAGGCGAGGAGCACACCGCCGAACAGCACCGCCTTGCGCTGCCCCAGATAGCGGTCCGCAAGATAGCCGCCGAGCACGGGGGTGATGTAGACGAGCGCGGTATAGGCGCCGTAGATCAGGTTCGATTTGCCGTCCGAAAACAGCCAGTGCTGCGTCAGGTAGAAGATCAGCAGCGCGCGCATGCCGTAGTAGGAGAAGCGTTCCCACATCTCGGCAAAGAACAGCATGTAGAGGCCCTTGGGATGGCCGGCGAATTCAGGTTTCTTGCTGGCGGCGACCAAAGCGCCGATGCTCAAAAAGACCCCCAGGATGACCAGCGCGATAACCGCGATCCAGTCCCCCTCGTCCCATAAGGCCATATCTTTCATCTATATGCGTCCCTTTTCCCGGATGGTTTTGCCGCGGACTTCTGCCGCGCGAATGGGGCAACCTAGCGCGAAAATTGCGTATGGGAAGAATCTAATTGCGCATGAAACCAAAGCGCCCGACGCGGCGGGGTTGCGCGGATGCGGGCGAGACGCCACATGGCGCGCGATGTTCAACGACACCTCTTCGCTGAAAAGCCACCTCGCCACGCGCCGCTCGGGCAAGGCGCGCGACATGGTCGCCCCCGGGCCCGACACGGACGAATTGCGCGCGATCATCGAACTCGCGCTGCGCACGCCCGATCATGGCAAGCTCGCCCCCTGGCGCATCATCACGATCGCGCCTGAACAGCGCGATGCCTTTGCCGCGCTGCTCAAGCAGGCATGGGTGGCCGAAAATCCCGGCGCGGCCGGCATGGATCTCTCTGCGCTCGACCAGTTTGCGCATCAGGCGCCGACGCTGCTGCTCCTCGTCTCGGCGCCCGTCGCGGGCAGCAAGATCCCGCTGTGGGAACAGCAGATGTCGGCGGGAGCAGTCGGCATGAACCTGCTCCACGCCGCGCACGCCCACGGCTATGTCGGCAGCTGGCTCACCGGCTGGGCGGCGTTCAGCCCGAACGTCGGCGCCGCGTTCGGGCTGCGCGAAGGCGACGCGATCGTCGGCTATTTCTTTATCGGCACCCCCGGCGCCGACCTGTCGGAACGCCCGCGTCCAGATTATGACGAAATCGTCAGCACCTGGGACATTTAGTGTCGCCTAATATCAGCAGAAACTAATTTTCTTCAATTGACTGTGCTGCTGTCTTATGGCATTAAGGCGGCATGCTCGATCAGACCAAACCCGTTTATCAACGGCTTCGTGACGTGATCGCCAATGCGATTCTCGACGGCACCTTTCGCGACGGCGACATGCTCCCGTCGGTCCGGTCGCTCGCTGCCGAGGAAGGCGCCAACCCGCTGACCGTCGCCAAAGCCTATCAGACCTTTCAGGACGAAGGCCTGGTCACGGTGAAGCGCGGGGTCGGCATGTTCGTCGCCGAGGGTGCGACCGATCGCCTGCGCACGCTGATGCGCGAAGATTTCCTGACCAACGTCTGGCCGCCGGTCGCCGAGCAGATGCGCCGCATCGGCCTCGACGCGCGGACGCTGCTCGACCTCACCGACGCCTGATCGTCATTCCCGAACGCGACGAGCGGGGCCGCTGCGCCGCCGCTGCGCGAAGACACGATGCTGCGTCAGCCCTTTCCACTGACGCCGCCACCTGCTAGGCGCCCGGCGCCATGTCCCAGAACCACCCCGACCGCCGCACCTTCGCCATCATCTCGCACCCCGACGCGGGCAAGACGACGCTGACCGAAAAGCTGCTCGTTGCGGGCGGCGCCATCCATATGGCGGGCGAGGTCAAGGCACGCGGACAGGCGCGGCGCGCCCGCTCCGACTGGATGAAGATCGAACAGCAGCGCGGCATTTCGGTGACCTCGTCGGTGATGACCTTCGAACATCAGGGCCTTGTCTTCAACCTGCTCGACACGCCGGGGCACGAGGATTTCAGCGAGGACACCTATCGCACGCTCACCGCGGTCGACAGCGCGGTGATGGTGATCGACGCCGCCAAGGGGATCGAACCGCAGACGCTCAAGCTGTTCGAGGTGTGCCGCCTGCGCTCGGTGCCGATCATCACCTTCATCAACAAGGTCGATCGCGAAGGCCAGTCGCCCTTCGAACTGCTCGACGAGGTCGCCGACCGGCTGGCGCTCGACGTCTGTCCGATGAACTGGCCGGTCGGGATGGGCGGCACCTTCTCGGGCCTCTATGATCTGGTCGAACCGTCGCTCGCGGTCCCCGGCAAGGAAGCCTCGCGCGCGTTCGAGGGCGAACGGATCGCGCTCACCGGCCATGACGATCCGAAGCTGGCGGCGGCGGTCGATTCGCGTGCGCTCGATCAGTTCAACGAAGAAATCGAGCTCGCCTCCGCGGGCTATGCGTCCTTCGACGTCGACGCCTATCGGAACGGCGACCTCACCCCCGTCTATTTCGGCTCCGCGCTCAAGGAATTCGGCGTCGTCGATCTGCTCGCCGGGCTCGCGGCGCATGCGCCGGGACCGCAGCCGCAGCCTGCCGAACCCGCGCCGGTACGCCCCGACGACGATGCCGTCACCGGCTTCGTCTTCAAGGTGCAGGCGAATATGAACCCCGCGCACCGCGACCGCATCGCCTTCATGCGCCTGTGTTCGGGCAAGTTCGAACGCGGGATGCGGCTGACGCAGGGCGGCACCGGCAAGGCGATCGCGATCAGCCGCCCGATGCTTTTCCTCGCGCAGGACCGCGAAATGGCCGAAGAGGCCTGGCCCGGCGACATCATCGGCATCCCCAACCACGGGACGCTGCGCGTCGGCGACACCCTCTCCGAACGCAGCGACGTGATGATCACCGGCCTGCCGAACTTCGCTCCCGAAATCCTGCGCCGCGTCGCGCTCGTCGATCCGACCAAGACCAAACAGCTCCGCAAGGCGCTCGACGACATGGCCGAAGAAGGGATCATCCAGGTCTTCTATCCGGAGATCGGCGCCAACATGATCGTGGGCGTCGTCGGCCAGCTCCAGCTCGACGTGCTGATCAGCCGGCTCGAGGCCGAATATAAGGTCGAGGCAAAGCTCGAGGCCAGCCCGTGGGATACCGCGCGCTGGATCGCCAGCGATGACGCCGCCGCGCTCAAGCAGTTCCAGGCCGACAATCGCGGCGCCGCCGCCACCGACCGTGACGGCGCGCCGGTCTTCATGGCCAAGGATGCGTGGGAAGTCGGCTATGTGACGCAGCGCAACCCGTCAATCCGCTTCACCGCGACCAAGGAACGGGTGTTCGCACCGGCCCAATAATCTCGCCGCCCCCGCGAAGGCTGGGGCGACCTACATCAGAGCAGGCTCAGCAAATCTGCGGGCGCAGCGGCCGTGTCGCTCTCCTCTTCCTCGCCCTCGAACTTGCTCAGCGTCACGCCGAGCAGCCGGATCCCCTGCTCGACCGGCAGCAAGGGGGCAAGGATCGCCTCCCCCGCCGCGAGCAACGCCGCCCCGTCGGCGATCGGCGCTGCCACCGACTTTGCGCGCGTGATCGTGCGGAAGTCGGCATAGCGCAGCTTCAGCGTCACCGTCCGCCCGCGCGCGCCCTTCTTCGCCGCCCGGTCCCATACCACGGTGCAGACATGGGCGAGCGCCTCGCGAATTTCGGTGTCGCTGACCAGATCGTTGAAGAAGGTCCGCTCGCCGCCGAGGGACTTGAGCGGCCGGTTCGATCGCACACGGCGATGGTCCACCCCGCGCGCCAGTTTATAGAGCCATTCGGCGCTGTTACCGAAATGCGCCGCCAGCCACGCGCGGTCCTGCGCCGCCAGATCGGCGCCCGAAAAGATGCCGAGCCCCTCCATCTTCGCGGCGGTCACGGGGCCGATGCCATGGAACCGCCGGATCGACAGCGTCTGGACGAACGCCGCGCCTTTCCCCGGCGGAATCACCGTCATCCCGTCGGGCTTGTTCTGATCAGACGCCAGCTTGGCGATGAACTTGTTGTACGACACGCCGGCCGACGCGGTCAGGCCGGTTTCGGCGCGGATGCGTTCCCGGATCAGCCGCGCGGTCGCCGTCGCGCTGCCCAGTTCCGCCTTGTCGCGCGTCACGTCGAGATAGGCTTCGTCGAGCGACAGCGGTTCGACATCGTCGGCGTAGTCGTGAAAGATTGCGCGGATCTGATGCGATATCGCGCGATAGGCGTCGAACCGCGGCGGCACGAAAATCAGCTCGGGACACTGGCGCTTCGCGGTGATGCTCGGCATCGCCGACCGGACGCCGAATTTGCGCGCTTCATAGGATGCGGCGGCGACCACCCCGCGCCGCGAAGATCCGCCGACCGCGACGGGCTTGCCGCGCAGCGCCGGATCGTCGCGCTGCTCGACCGAGGCGTAAAAGGCGTCCATGTCGACATGGATGATTTTGCGAACCGGCGCCTCGCCGCCGTCCGCTTCACTGTCGCCGGTCTCGCTCACACGCCGATTCCTAGCATGTTGCCACGATGTTCTCAATCACCGCTGCGCGTTCCGCTTGACGACCCCGCCCCAAACTGGCAATCGCGCGCACCTTGGCGAAGCGGGTATAGCATAGTGGTAATGCTCTAGCCTTCCAAGCTAGCTAGGCGGGTTCGATTCCCGCTACCCGCTCCATCCCTCCCGCCCGATGCCGTTCGGATCAGCCTTTACAAGCTCCCGGAAGTCCACCTAACCGTTGCGCAGCGGATTGTTGCGGACCCGCTGCTTCAACGGAGCGGCTTTCGCAGGGCTGACTGCCTTTCTCTGGGGGATCGTGAATGCGCGTCATGCTTTTGGGAGCGGGCGGTTTTATCGGTCGGCATATACTGGTCGCGCTAT
>NZ_MEFH01000215.1:0-5036 GCF_001725095.1 Sphingopyxis sp. SCN 67-31
GTCCGCGAACAGGAAGAAGAGGCGTAAGATGGGCCAGAAGAGCAATCCGATCGGCCTGCGCCTGCAGGTCAACCGCACCTGGGACAGCCGCTGGTTCGCGGAAGGCCAGGATTATGGACGCATGCTTATCGAGGATCTGAAGATCCGCAAATATGTGTTCAAGACCCTGCCGCAGGCCGCGATTTCGAAGGTCGTCATCGAACGGCCGGCGAAGCTGTGCCGCGTGTCGATCTATGCCGCCCGTCCGGGTGTCATCATCGGCAAGAAGGGCGCGGACATCGAAAAGCTGCGCAAGGCGCTCGGTGAAATGACCGGCAGCGACGTGAGCCTGAACATCGTCGAAATCCGCAAGCCGGAAGTCGATGCCAAGCTCGTCGCGCAGGGCATTGCCGACCAGCTCGAACGCCGCGTTGCCTTCCGCCGTGCGATGAAGCGCGCGGTTCAGTCGGCGATGCGTCTGGGCGCCGAAGGCATCCGCATCAACTGTGCGGGTCGTCTCGGCGGCGCGGAAATCGCCCGCACCGAATGGTATCGCGAAGGCCGCGTTCCGCTGCACACGCTGCGTGCGAACGTCGATTATGCCGAGGCCGAAGCCCACACCGCCTATGGCGTGTGCGGCATGAAGGTCTGGATCTTCAAGGGCGAGATCCTGGGCCACGACCCGATGGCGACCGACCGGCTGATGCTCGACGCGCAGACGTCGGGCGTTCGCCCGGCGCGCGATGAACGCCGTTAAGGAACGCTGACATGTTGCAACCGAAGAAAACCAAGTTCCGCAAGGCCTTCAAGGGCCGCATCCATGGCAATGCCAAGGGTGGCACCAGCCTGAACTTCGGCTCCTACGGCCTGAAGGCGATGGAACCCGAGCGCATCACCGCGCGCCAGATCGAAGCGGCTCGCCGTGCGATCAGCCGTGCGATCAAGCGTCAGGGCCGCCTCTGGATTCGCGTGTTTCCCGACCTTCCCGTGTCGTCGAAGCCCGCCGAAGTCCGTATGGGTAAAGGTAAGGGCGCGCCCGAATATTGGGCCGCTCGCGTCAAGCCCGGCCGCATCCTGTTCGAACTCGACGGCGTTCCCGGCCCCGTGGCCGCGCTGGCGTTCGAGCGTGCGGCGATGAAGCTGCCGATCAAGACGAAGGTCGTCGCCCGCCTCGGCGACACCTCGCACCTGGAGGGTTGAGGGCCATGGCCAAGACCGAAGATGTGACCAAGAAGACCGACGACCAGCTCGCCGAACAGCTTGGCGAACTGAAGCGCGAGGCATTCAACCTCCGTTTCCAGGCCGCCACGGGCCAGCTCGAAAAGGCTTCGCGGGTCAAGGAAGTGCGGCGCACGATCGCCCGCATCAAGACCGAACAAACCGCGCGCGTTCGCGCGGCGGCGAAGTAAGGAGACTGTCATGCCGAAGCGCATTCTGACCGGCACGGTAGTGTCCGACAAGGGCGACAAGACCGTCGTGGTGAAGGTGGAGCGTAAGGTTAAGCACCCGCTCTACGGCAAGATCATCCGGCGTTCGAAGAAGTATCACGCCCATGATGAGGACAACGCCATCAAGGCTGGCGAAACCGTCCGCATCGAGGAAACGAAGCCGATTTCGAAGCTGAAGACGTGGAAGGTTCTCGAAAAGGTCGAAACCTCCACCAAGCCGAAAGCGGCCGAAGCCTGAGGGCTTCACGCAAGTTTCACGGAACCGCCGGGATGGCCCGGTAGGCCAAGGAAGAAGGAAATGCATCGATGATCCAGATGCAGTCACAACTGGAAGTCGCCGACAACAGCGGCGCGAAGCGCGTCCAGTGCATCAAGGTGCTGGGCGGCTCGAAGCGTCGCACGGCCGGCGTGGGCGACCTTATCGTCGTCTCGATCAAGGAAGCCCAGCCGCGCGGCAAGGTGAAGAAGGGCGACGTGCATCGTGCCGTCATCGTTCGCACCGCGAAGGACGTTCGTCGTGCCGACGGTTCGGTGATCCGTTTCGACAGCAACGCCGCCGTGCTCGTCAACAAGAATGAAGAGCCGATCGGCACCCGTATCTTCGGCCCCGTCGTCCGCGAACTTCGCGGCAAGGGCTATATGAAGATCATCAGCCTGGCGCCGGAGGTGCTTTGACCATGGGTATGGCCAAGATCAAGAAGGGTGACACCGTCGTCGTCCTGTCCGGCAAGGACAAGGGCAAGACCGGCGAAGTGACGCAGAGCCTGCCGAAGGACGGCAAGGTCGTCGTCGCGGGCGTCAACATCATCACCCGCCACAAGAAGCCGAACCAGCAGGATCCGCAGGGCGGCCTCGAGCGCAAGGAAGCGCCGCTGCACGTCAGCAAGGTCGCGGTTGCCGATCCCAAGACCGGCAAGCCAACGCGCGTCCGCTTTGAAACCAAGGACGGCAAGAAGGTCCGCGTGGCCGTGAAGTCCGGGGAGACGATCAATGGCTGACAACTACACCCCGCGCATGCGCAAGCTCTATGACGACCAGATCGTCAAGGCGATGACCGAAAAGTTCGGTTACAAGAATGCGATGGAAGTTCCGAAGATCGAGAAGATCACGCTCAACATGGGCGTGGGCGATGCGGTCCAGGACAAGAAGAAGGTCGAAACGGCCGCTTCGGAAATGGAACTGATCGCGGGCCAGAAGCCCGTTATCACCAAGGCGAAGAAGTCGATTGCCGGCTTCAAGCTGCGTGAAGGCATGCCGATCGGCTGCAAGGTGACCCTGCGTCGCGAGCGGATGTATGAATTCCTCGACCGCCTGATCACCATCGCGATGCCGCGCATCCGCGACTTCCGTGGCGTGTCGCCGAAGAGCTTCGACGGTCGGGGCAACTATGCCCTCGGCCTGAAGGAACAGATCATCTTCCCCGAGATCAACTATGACCGCATCGATCAGGTGCGCGGCATGGATGTGATCGTGACCACGTCGGCACGTACGGACGAGGAAGCCCGCGAACTGCTCAAGCTGTTCGGCTTCCCCTTCCCGATCGAAGCCCAGGCCAAGGAAGCCGCCTGAGTCCCCGCTGGGACCTCGGGCCGGACAGGAACAAGGAAAGAGAACTTAAGTCATGGCGAAACTGAGTTCGGTGAACAAGAATGAGCGTCGCAAGAAGCTGGTGAAGAAATATGCCGGCCGCTATGCGAAACTGAAGGCTATTGCGGCCGACACCTCGCTCGACGACGGCGAGCGTCTGATCGCGCGCCTCAAGATGGCGGAAATTCCGCGCAACGGTAACCCGACCCGTATCCGTAACCGGTGCGAACTGACGGGCCGTCCGCGCGCTTATTATCGCAAATTCCGGCTGTGCCGTATTCAGCTCCGCGATCTGGCCAACAAGGGCCTGATCCCCGGCGTTGTGAAGTCGAGCTGGTAAGGAACACGCAACATGGCAATGACCGATCCTTTGGGTGATATGCTCACCCGCATCCGCAACGGCCAGCAGGCGAAGAAGGACAGCGTCCTGACGCCGGCTTCGACGCTGCGTGTCCGCGTTCTCGACGTGCTCAAGCGCGAAGGCTACATCCGTGGCTACAGCGAAGAAGTGCTCGGCACCAAGGGCCAGCACAAGGGCATCCGCATCGAGCTCAAATATTTCGAAGGCCAGCCGGCGATCCGCCACGTGGCGCGCGTCTCGAAGCCGGGCCGCCGCGTCTATTCGGGTTCGAAAGAACTGCCGGTGGTTCGCAACGGCCTGGGCATCACCATCGTGTCGACCCCGCGCGGTGTCCTTTCGGACGCCGAAGCACGCGAGCATAATGTCGGCGGCGAAGTGCTGGCGGAGGTGTTCTAATGTCGCGCATCGGTAAAAAGGCAGTGGCGATCCCCAGCGGCGTTACCGCTGCGATCGACGGCGGCCAGCTGTCGGTCAAGGGCCCCAAGGGCACGCTGGCGATGCCGCTGTCCGACAACATCAAATATGAAGTCGGCGAAGGCGCCATCTCGGTGCAGCCCGCGAACGAAAGCCGCGAAGCGCGCGCTTTCTGGGGCATGCAGCGCACGCTGGTGCAGAACCTGATCACGGGCGTGACCGAAGGCTTCACCAAGGTGCTCGAAATCACGGGTGTCGGCTACCGCGCCAACGCGCAGGGCAAGAATCTGAAGCTGCAGCTCGGCTACAGCCACGATGTCGATTTCGCGGTGCCGGAAGGCATCGAGATCAAGACGCCGGATAACACGACGATCGAGATCAGCGGTATCGACAAGCAGCAGGTCGGCCAGGTCGCGGCGGAAATCCGTCGCTGGCGCAAGCCCGAACCCTATAAGGGCAAGGGTATCAAGTATCGCGGCGAGTACATCTTCCGCAAAGAAGGCAAGAAGAAGTAAGCCATGGCACATCTTACCCCTTTCGAAAAACGCCGCCAGCGCGTTCGTACCGCACTCCGTCTGCGTGCTGCCGGGCGTCCGCGCCTTTCGGTGCACCGCTCGGGCCGCCACATCTATGCGCAGCTCATCGATGACGCCGCCGGCAAGACGCTGGCTGCGGCTTCGACGCTCGACAAGGATCTGCGCGGCAAGACCGGCGCGACGGCTTCGGCTGCTGCCGAAGTCGGCAAGCGCCTTGCCGACGCCGCCAAGAAGGCGGGCGTGACGCAGGTCGTGTTCGACCGCGGCGGCTTCCTGTTCCACGGGCGCATCAAGGCGCTGGCCGACGCGGCGCGCGAAGGCGGATTGGAGTTCTGATTATGGCTGACGAAAACACCACGGGTCAGGGCAACCAGCCCGAGGCGATCCTGGCGCCTGAAACCACCAACGCCGAAGTCACGGGTCGCCGTGGTCGCGGCGGTCGTGATGGCGGACGTGGCGGTCGCGACGGTGGCCGTGGTCGCCGCGACGATCGGCGTCCGCGCGACGAGGACGGTGGCGAAGAGCTGATCGAAAAGCTCGTTCACATCAACCGCGTTTCGAAGACCGTGAAGGGCGGCAAGCGCTTTGGTTTCGCCGCGCTCGTCGTCGTCGGTGACGGCAAGGGCCGCGCCGGTTTCGGTCATGGCAAGGCGCGCGAAGTGCCCGAAGCCATTTCGAAGGCGACCGCCGCTGCGAAGAAGGCGATGATTC
>NZ_MEFH01000216.1:0-8791 GCF_001725095.1 Sphingopyxis sp. SCN 67-31
AACCGAGCTCGTCGAGCACGAGCAGGTCGAGCCGCGACAGCTGCGCCGCCAGGGTCCCGCCTTTGCCGATCCGGGTCTCCTCTTCGAGGCGTGTCACCAAGCGTGTCGTCATCCAGTATATCCGTCGTCAGCCGTTTCACACTGGGATCGTTCGACGCCTCGGGCCGCCTGCTTCCTGCATAGACGCGGTCAAATCGACCCGATACGACAAGTTGATCGACAAGCGCGGCGCCGATGCCGCCACCGCTTCCAATCACCAATGCGCGCTTACCGCTCAAATGCTGCCCTTCCCGGCTATGAAATTGCTTCGGCTATCGGATGCTTAATCGGCGGCGGCGCGATCTCCCATATGCCTCAAAGGGAAGGTAGATCGGTGCCTAGAAGCCGGCCTCGACCGCGAGCCGGATCGCATCGGCCGTCGTTTCGACGCCGAGCGCGCGCAGCAGCGCAGCGCGGTGCATCTTGATCGTGCGCTCCGACAGCGACAGCGTGAACGCGATCTGCTTGTTGAGCTGGCCGCTCGCCATCAGCTTCAGCACCTCGCGCTGCCGCGGCGAGAGCGCCTCGATCTGCGCCCGCGCCCGCGCGCTCCGTCCTCCCACCGCCTCGCCCGCCTCGTCGATCTCGATTTGCGAGCCGAGAAAATACTCAAGAGTTCCGTCGGGGCCGAAAATCGGCGCTACCAGCACGGCATTGCGAAACGGCGTTCCGTCTTTCCGGTAGTTGAGGATCTCCACGAGAGCCGGCCTCCGCTCCCGGATGGCGATCCTTAAAGTTTCGGTCAGTTCGGCTTCGGTAGCGGGGCCGGCGAGGAAGCGGCAATTGCGCCCGACGATTTCCTCCGGTCCATAGCCGGTGAGCGCCGAAAAAGCCGCATTGCACTCGACGATCGGGTTATCGGGGAGGCGCGGATCGCTGATCACCGCGGCGATCGGGCTAGCCGCGATCATTGTCTTCAATGACATAATATCCGCCCGCTCACCCCTGGATGCCCAAGGGACATGTTGCGACACTTCCCCTTGCTCATGCAAGCCTGCGCCGATGACAAATGCGACGAACCGGAAAAAATTGCGCATGACGCCCCGCATGTCGACGGCACGGGCAGGCTCACCGGCGGCGGCTGGCCATCGTGCGTGCCATCGCGGCGACCGCGAGACCAAGGTCTGATGCGGGTCGCGATCATTGGAGCCGGCATTGCCGGGCTCGCCTGTGCGCGGCGGCTGCGCGATGCCGGGCTGGAGGCAACGCTTTTCGACAAATCCCGCGGCATCGGCGGCCGCCTCGCGACCCGCCGCGCGGAGCCGGGCGATCCCGGGGTCGCATTCGATCATGGCGCAACGCATTTCACGGCGCGCTCCGAAGGTTTTACGAGGCTGGTCGCCGCGTGGGAGAAGGCGGGTCTCGCGGCGCGCTGGCCAGTCGCGGGCGCGGACAGCTGGGTCGGCACGCCGACCATGACCGCGCCGCTCAAAACCCTCGCGGACGATCTCGATGTCCGCCTGTCACGACCGGTCACGGCCCTGACCAGATCCCGCACCGGCTGGACGCTCCACAGCGAAGCCAGGCGGCTCGGCAAATTCGATACGGCGGTGATCGCCATTCCGGCCGAGCAGGCCGCCCCGCTTCTGTCGCTCCATGATTTCGAGATGGCGCGCGCGGCCATGGCGGTGCGCTATAATCCTTGCTGGACCGCGATGTTCGCCTTCGAGGAACGGATCGAGGAGCTCCCCGATTTCCTTCGCGGCGCGGGCTCACTCGTGACCGCGGCACGCGACAGCGCCAAGCCCGGACGCGCGCCGGGCGAACGGTGGGTGGTGCAAGCCGACTGGACCTGGTCGGAAGCGCATCTGGCCAGCGAAAGCGCGAGCGTCGCACGTCTGCTGCTTGCCGAACTCGGAAAGGTCGCCGGCCGCGAATTGCCCGCCCCAAGCCATATCGCGGCCCATCGTTGGCTATTCTCTCAGCCATCGGGACAGGATCCGAAGCTGCTGTGGAACCCTGCCATCGGCCTCGGCGCCTGCGGCGACTGGCTCTACCATGGCTTTGCCGAATATGCCTGGCTGTCGGGCCATGTTCTCGGCGCCGCGATCGCAGCGGAGGCGCCGCGATGACGCGCGCAATCGTGATCGGAGCGGGCATCGGCGGCCTTGCGCTCGCCATCCGCCTCCAGTCGGCGGGCCTCGATACGCTGCTCGTCGAAGCGCGCGACCGACCGGGCGGCCGTGCCTATGTCTTCGAGAAGGATGGTTTCACCTTCGACGCCGGGCCGACGGTCATCACCGACCCGGCCTGTCTTGACGAGCTCTGGGCGCTGAGCGGTCAGCGGCTCGAGCGCGATGTCGACCTCGTCCCGGTCTCGCCCTTTTACCGGCTGAGCTGGCCCGACGGATCGATCTTCGACTATGGCAATGACAAGGAGGCGCTCGCCCGCCAGATCGCCGCGCTCTATCCCGCCGATGTCGCGGGATATGAGCGGTTTCTCGGCTTTTCCGCGTCGGTTTACGAGGAAGGCTATGTGAAGCTCGGCGCGGTCCCCTTTCTCGACTTCCGCTCGATGCTGAAGGCGGCGCCGGCGCTTGTGCGGCACCGGGCCTGGCGCTCGGTCTATCAAACCGTCGCAGGCTATGTGCGGAGCGAAAAGCTGCGCGAGGCGCTGTCCTTTCACACCCTGCTCGTCGGCGGAAACCCGATGGCGACGAGCAGCATCTATGCGCTCATCCACAAGCTCGAGCAGGATGGCGGCGTCTGGTATGCGCGCGGCGGCACCAACCGGCTCGTCGCCGGCATGGCCACGCTGTTCGAGCGTCTCGGGGGCACGCTGAGGCTCGGCGATCCCGTTGCCCGCATCGAAACCGAAGGGGACCGGGTAACCGGCATCATGACGCGGAGCGGCTTCACAGCGCGCGCCGATCTCGTCGCCTCGAACGCCGACCTCATGCACAGCTACCGCGACCTGCTTGCGCATCCGCGAGGCAAGCGCGAGGCCGGACGCCTCGCGCGCAAGAACTGGTCGCCGAGCCTCTTCGTCCTCCATCTGGGTGTGCGCGGCACCTTCCCCGAGATCCCCCACCATATGATCCTCTTCGGTCCGCGCTATCGCGGGCTTCTCGACGATATCTACCGGAATGGCGGGCTCGCCGAAGATTTTTCGCTCTACCTTCATCATCCGAGCGCAAGCGATCCGGGCGTTGCGCCGGCGGGCCACAGCAGCTTCTATGCGCTTGCGCCGGTTCCGCATCGCGGCCATGCGCCGCTCGACTGGGAGGTCGAAGGCCCCAACCTCGCGAAGCGCATCATCGCCGAGATCGAGCGGCGCCTGATCCCGGACCTTGGCGCGCGGATCGTCACGCAAATCCAGTATGCGCCGCCGGACTTCGAACAGGATCTCGCCGCGCATCTCGGGAGCGCCTTCAGCCTTACGCCAACTCTGCTGCAGAGCGCCTATTTTCGGGGACACAACCGCGACGCGCGCATCGAAAATCTCTATTTTACGGGCGCGGGGACCCATCCCGGCGCAGGCATTCCGGGTGTCGTCGCGAGCGCGAAGGCGACGGCGCGCCTCATTCTCGGCGACATCGGGGTCAGGATGGACGACCGCCGCTACGAGAGCGGGGGACGCCCGAAATTTTCCGGGCTTGATGGCGCCACGGAAGATGCCATGTCAGGCTGAGCGGATCGACATTCCGGTTCTGCCGGCGGCCAGCGCCTTGCGACCTACGCCTGGCCGCGGCGGGGGGCGGTGATTGTTCATCGCCGGGCGGTGCGACACCATCGCACCGCCCAATCCTCCGCATGGACATCCCCGCCAATGCGAGTGCGCACCGTCCGGGCTTCCCGAAAGGTCATCTTTTGCGGAGGGGGGAGCGTGCCCGATGGCAGAACCAGCGACTGCCCGCACCACGGCCCGCCAAAAAGGGAAACCGCCGCCATGCCCCCCGCCATCTTGTGGCTTCGCCAGGACCTCCGCACCACCGACCATCCGGCGCTCCTCGCAGCGATTGCCGAAGGCCCGGTCATTCCGCTCTATATATTGGATGACGAGAGCCCCGAAACGCGCGCCATCGGGGGCGCGCAGCGCTGGTGGCTGCATCACAGTCTCGCTGCACTCGATGCGAGCCTTCGCAAACGCGGCAGCCGCCTCGTCCTGCGCCGCGGCGCTGTCGCCGAAATAGTCGAAAGCGTCGCGGCAGAAGCCGGCAGCACAAGGGTGCACGCGACCCGCTGCTACGAGCCCTGGTGGCGGCACTGCGAGGAAGCGATAGACGCCAGGCTCGAACTGCGACTCCACGACGGCAATTATCTTGCGCCGCCCGAGAGCATCACCAATGCGCAAGGCGCGCGCTACCGCGTCTTCACGCCATGGTATCGCGCGCTGCTGGAGCGCATGCCGCCCGCCCTTCCCCATGCGGCGCCCGACCATATTACGCCGCCTCGGGCCTGGCCGGCGTCGGACAATCTCGCCGATTGGGGCCTGACCCCGATAAGCCCCGACTGGGCCTCGGGATTTGGCGACTGGCGCCCGGGCGAGAAAGGTGCTTGGCGGGCGCTGCGCGACTGGCTGCCGCTTGCCGGCGCCTATAAGGCCCGCCGCGACTATCCCTCGCTCCCCGCGACATCGCGGCTGTCGCCGCATCTTCATTTCGGCGAAATCAGCCCCCGGTCGATCTGGCATGCGCTCGGCGAGCGCGACGATGCTGGCGCCGAGACCTTTCGATCGGAGCTCGGCTGGCGCGAACATGGCATCAATCTCGTCGACCAGATGCCCGATTATGGCGATCGGAACGGGCGCCCCACCTTCGATGATTTCGGCTGGCGGAGCGGCCCCGAAGCCGACCGGGACTTCACCGCCTGGACCCGGGGACGGACCGGCTACCCAATCGTCGACGCGGGTATGCGTCAGCTCTGGAATATGGGATGGATGCACAACCGGGTCCGGATGGTCACCGCCTCCTTCCTCGTCAAACATCTGCTGATCGACTGGCGCCGGGGAGAGCGCTGGTTCTGGGATACGCTGCTCGACGCCGATCTCGCCTCGAACGCGATGAACTGGCAATATGTCGCGGGCACCGGCGTCGACGCGCCAGTCTTCTCGCGCATCATGTCGCCGCTACTCCAGAGCGAACGGTTCGCGATGGGCGACTATGTCCGCGCTTATGTTCCCGAACTTGCGCATCTGTCGGACACCGAGATCGTCGCGGCCCATGGTCAGGATGCGCGGGTACCAAAGTATCCGCCACCGCTTGTCGGTCACGAGGCGGCGCGGGCGCGGGCGCTGGCTGCCTGGGAAGCACTGCGCGGCTAGCGAAGGAAGGTCATGCGGCTAGTCGAAGCCGGCGCTTGCCACGCCTTGGCTGTTGTAAACCGGGCCTTCGCGCGACACCGCGAATTTGCGGCTCGACGACGCGCGCACGCCAAATGCGCCGATATGCCCCAGCATTCCCCTGTACTGCGGCCCGGCCAGATGCGCGGCGAGCGCAGCTTCGCCGTGCCATTCCTCGAACACGTGGATGCGCGTCGCCACATGCGGATCGGCGGTCCAGTCGTAAGCGAGACAGCCTGGCTGTACGAGCGCGCCTTCGATCCAGCCGCGTGCGCCGGCCAGCGCCTCTCCGCGCGCCTCGGGATCGATATCGATGACCGCCTAGATCAGGATCTTCATGCCTGCACCTCGGTTCTTGAAAGCTGCGGCAACGGCCGGAACCGCCGCTCTGCAAACAGCCACCTGCCATCGACCCGGCGGCAGACGTCGTCATAGATGCCGAGGGTCCGGTGAAGCGCGCCGTCTCGCAGGAAGATTTCCTCGGTGTAGGACCGCATGGCCGCCTTTTCTTCACGGACCTCGATCAAACCCGGCCAAGCGCGAAAGACGATGTCGGGAAAGGCGCGCATCGCCGCGCGCCAGGTGTCGACGATTGTCGCCTTGCCCTCGAAAATCCCGAAACCGGGAAGCGACCATAGGCTGCCTTCGTCCCAGATCGCGGCCCAGGCTTCGCTGTCTGCCCGGTTGACCGCGTCGGCATAGGTGTCGAGCAGGTCGCGTAGCGCCAGCCGGTCTTCGAACGATCCCTCGAATGGCATGCCAGCCCCCTTCTCGCCCGGCTGCGTCGATGGTTCAGCCTGCCGCCGGTTTGCCTCCAGCGGCTCGGAAGGAAAACTGCCGATATCGCTAGCGGCGAAGGCCGCCTCTGCCGGACCGGAGAACCCGCCCCAAAGGACAGGTCGCCCCGGCAGGGCGGGGCGCCTAAATTCACGCCTGTCCTATCCCCCCGGGACGAACATTCGAAAAGGAATGACCAATGGCTATTTCCCGTATCTCGCTTTCGCTTGCTACAGCAGCGCTCGCGCTTGCCGGCGGCATCGCGGCCGCCAAGAACCCGATGGTCGGCGGCGCCGCGATGTATGAGACCAAGACCATCGTCGAAAATGCCGCCAATTCCAAAGATCACACGACACTGGTCGCGGCGGTCAAGGCCGCCGGCCTCGCCGAGACGCTCTCGGGCGCCGGCCCGTTCACGGTCTTTGCACCGACCAACGCCGCCTTCGCCAAGCTTCCCGCCGGCACAGTCGATACGCTGCTCAAGCCCGAGAACAAGGCGATGCTGACGGGCATATTGACCTACCATGTCGTGCCGGGCCGCCTGACCGCGACCGATATTGCGGCGCAGGCCAAGGCCAATGGCGGCAAGGCGGTGCTCACGACGGTGCAGGGCGCCAAGCTCGCCGTCTGGGAGAAGGATGGCAGCTGGTATGTGAGCGACGCCAAGGGCGGCACGGCGAAGATTGGCCCCGCCGACGTTCTCCAGTCGAACGGCGTGATCCACGTCATCGACGGCGTGCTGCTTCCCGCCTGATACATCACCGGGGCCGCGCGACGTCTGTTGGCGCAGCGCGGCCCCGCTTATCGAAAGCCCTCAAAGCCAGCCCGAAAGATCGCTCCTGACCAGGGCGGTGAGCATGTCCATCCCGACATCGCTGTCGTTGAGACAGGGTATATAAGCGAAGTGGCGGCCGCCGGCGGCAAGGAACTGCTCGCGGCCGCGGATAGCGATTTCCTCAAGGGTCTCGAGGCAATCGGCGGCGAACCCCGGCGCGATCACAGCCACCGACCGGCCTTCGCGGCCGAGCGCCTCGAGCATCATGTCGGTTGCCGGTGTCAGCCATTTGGCCTTGCCGAAGCGCGACTGAAAGCTCGGCACGACAGTCTTCCCCAGAACCTCGCCCAACCGGCGCGCGGTCTTGAGGCACATGCAATGATAGGGATCGCCGAGATGCAAGGTGCGCTCGGGCATGCCGTGGAAGCTTGCAACGATCGTGTCGGGCACGAAGTCGAGGCCACCGATCGCACGTCCGAGCGACGACGCCAGCGCCTCGAGATGGCGATCGTCATCATGATAGGGTGGAAGGATGCGCAGCGCCGGCTGCCAGCGCAGGCGCGCCATATGCGCCTGGACCGCATCGCTCACGCTCGCGGTCGTCGCGGCGCAATATTGCGGGTATAAAGGCGCGACGAGAATTCGGCGACATCCTGCCGTAAGAAGCGCGTCGATGCCGTCCGCGATCGGGCTGCTGCCATAGCGCATCGCATGCGCAACCACCGCATCACCTCCAAGCGATGCCTGGAGCGCTTTTGCCTGGCGGCGGGTGATCGCCGCGAGCGGCGAGCCCTCCGATGTCCAGATTTCGCGATAGGCCTTGGCGGACTTTCGCGGCCGAACCGCAAGAACGATCCCGCGCAGGATCGGCTGCCAGATCAGCGAGGGCAGTTCGACCACGCGCCGGTCGGAGAGAAATTCCGCGAGATAGCGCCGTACCGCGCGGCTCGTCGGCGCGTCGGGCGTGCCAAGATTGACGAGCAGCACGCCGATCCGGTCGGCCGTCACGGCGGGGTGCGCCGCCGGAAGACGGGCGAGCTCCGCCTCTCCGTAACAGTTCCCGATTTCAGGCGTTGCCAGAGGCCCTTCGACAGTCATTGCAATCTCCGCGGTCAGGATGCCTCGCGGCAACCATGCCGCGCGGCGTCGATCGCATGTCTTCGACTTGCCCTTCGCCGCCAAGCTGCACCAAGGGGCAGACTGGATACCGTTTCCCGCCTCCCGGCAGCCCCCCGGGATGCGGAAACTTCGCTTGCTGCCGCGACCCATCGCCGACATTCCGAGCGGCGCCCACACTCTTGAAACGGTAAAACGGCTTTCCTAACTTTTCCCCGGACGCGGGATTTTCCGTGTCCTCAGGACATAGAGAGCGCCGGCTCTGAGTCCCGGCGCATCTCATGCCCGAATTGCTTCAATCAGGAGGATTTGGAAATGAGAACCGATTTTTGACCGGCCCCCACCGAGTGGTCCGATCGGATTGTTAGTGCATTGACGCCTCCATCGCCAGTGTTGGCCGTAGGTGGAGCGAAGCGGAACCGGAGGGCGACACTGGCGATGGAACGGCCTCGGGCGCCGGTGGTCGATACCCGAGCGAGCTGTGCGGCCGGACGGTGTTGTAATGCCGCCGCCAAGCTTCGATCAGGATTTGGGCCTCGGCAAGCGAGTAGAAGATCTCTCCGTTGAGCAGCTCATCACGCAGCGATCCGTTGAAGCTTTCGCAATAGCCATTCTCCCATGGCGATCCGGGCGTGATGTAGAGCGTCTTCACGCCGATCTGGGCGAGCCATTGCTGCACCGCCGTCGCGATAAACTCCGGACCATAGCACATTGGGAAGCAGCCTTTCGAAGGGCCGCGATGCCTTGATGGAGACAAGGGCGCGTAGCGCCCGCCGGCTTCATCAAGGCAGTCATGACCAGCC
>NZ_MEFH01000217.1:0-5017 GCF_001725095.1 Sphingopyxis sp. SCN 67-31
GGCTGCTCGAAAATCTCCTTCTGCATGAAGTGGCGGTAATTGCCCTTCTCGACCGCCGCGGCGGTGACGCCCGACGTCGTGATCTCGCGCGTCACCGGATTGTTGTCGGCATCATGGATCTGTGCGCCGTCCTTCGTGATGACGACCCAGTCGCCTTCTTCGAGGTAGGAAATCTTCTGCGTCAGCGGCGCAAGCGCGAGCGCATCGGAACCGAGATAGGTCTCGCCCTCGCCATAGCCGACGACGAGCGGCGAGCCGAGGCGCGCGCCGATCAGCAAATCGGGATGCTGGCGAAAGGCGATGGCGAGCGCAAAGGCGCCGCGAAGCTGCGGCAGCACCGCCTGCACCGCCTCCTGCGGCGATTTGCCCGCCTCGACCTGTTCCGAAACGAGGTGCGCGACGACTTCGGTGTCGGTTTCGCTTTCGAACACGCGGCCGCGCGCCTGCAACGCCTCGCGCAGCGGCTTGAAATTCTCGATGATCCCGTTGTGGACGAGCGCCACTTCCTGCGTCGCATGCGGGTGCGCGTTGCTCGTCGTCGGGGCGCCGTGGGTCGCCCAGCGCGTGTGCGCGATCCCGACGGTGCCGGGCGCCGGATGGCCCGCGAGTTCCTTGACGAGATTATTGAGCTTCCCCTCGGCGCGGCGGCGGATCAGCTGGCCATCCTCGACCGTGCACACCCCCGCCGAGTCATAACCGCGATATTCCATGCGCCTCAGCCCGTCGACGAGGCGATCCGCCACCTGGGCCTGGCCGATAATTCCGATGATTCCGCACATGGGGGCTATGCTTTCTTCTAGAGCGTGTAAGGAACGCGGATGCCCGGCATCGCCGCCGGAAAATCCTTGATGTTTCGGGTCACGAGAACGCGCCCCCTGATCTGGGCCGTCGCAAGTATGATGGCATCGGGCGATTTCAACCGCGGCCGATCGCGGCGCAGCGCCGCGGCGCGCTGGGCGATCTCTTCGTCGATTTCATCAAGCCCGAAGTGCGAGAGGAACGCGGTCGCCTCGCGGACGATGGCTTCATGTCCTTTCGACAGCACTTCGATCCACGCCATGCGGCTGATCCACGGTCGCGAACCATGGCTTACCGCACGTTGAATCTCCGCGCGGGCTGGCGGGTAGCCCGCGAGCGCATCGATCACGATATTGGCGTCGAAAGCATAACCGCTCACGGCCGGGGCGGTGCCTTGGGCGCAGGATATTTGCCTGCAAGCATATCGAGATAGAGCTGGCGCTGCCGATCATCCTCGGCATCGAACAGGTCGGGAGATTCGGCCCGAACCTCCTCATAATCATCGTCCCACGGGCGCGTCCATTCCGCGCGCCGGCGCCGGGCATAATCGGCCGGATCCTCTGCCAGACCATGCCTGGCCCAAAGGCCGAAGCCCTGATCGATCCAGTCGCCACCCTCGAGCGAGGGCTGCGCATTATAGGCCGCCACCGCCTCGCGCAGTACGGCCGCGCGACTTTTGCCCTGCTCGCGCGCGATGCGGTCAAGGCGCTCGATGTCCTCATCGGGCAGGTCGGCAAGTATCCGCGTCATTGATATACTGATATCATATCATGATATCATGTCAATCCTCACGCGCGCCCGAAATTGCGGTCGACGAAGGTCATCGCGAATTGCACCGGATCGGCGGGGCGGCCGTGCGCGGCGGCGAATTTGACGCGGCCGTCGTCCCATATCTTGCGGATCTGCGCCGAAAGGTCGGGCGCGAACTTCATCTGCTGCGCGACCATCTCCTGCCAGCTTCCGGTAAGGCCCAGGCTGTGGCGCAGCGTCGGCTCCATCGCCGCGCAATAGGCGCGCGTCGCCTCGTCGAGATGCCCGATCGCGTCGAGCACCCAGGCGTCGACATAACGCAGGAAGGGCTTGTCCTCGTACCGGTCGCTCATGCCTTTTTCTCCGCCGCCTTCTTCTTGCGCATCGCATCGTGGAAGCGATCGGCCCAGCCGGGCTTCACCGACTGTTCGGCGCGGACGAGGCGCAGTTCGCCATCCATCACGTCGCGCGTCACCGTGCTGCCTGCCCCGACGATCGCGTCGGCGCCGATCTTCACCGGCGCGACCAGCGCGCTGTTCGATCCGATGAAGGCGCGTTCGCCGATTACCGTCTGATATTTGAAATAGCCGTCATAGTTGCAGGTGATGGTGCCCGCGCCGATGTTCGCGCCCGCCCCGACCGTCGCATCGCCGATATAGCTGAGGTGGTTCGCCTTGGCGCCCTTGCCGAGCACCGCCTTCTTCACCTCGACGAAATTGCCGACCTTGGCCTTGTCTTCCAGCACCGCGCCGGGGCGCAGCCGGGCATAGGGGCCAACCTCGCACCCCGCACCGATGCTCGCGCCCTCGATATGGCTGAAGGCGCGGATCGTCGCGCCGTCGGCGACGCGGACGCCGGGGCCGAAGACGACATTGGGCTCGACCGTCACGTCGCGGCCGATTTCGGTGTCCCAGCTGAACCAGACCGTTTCGGGCGCACGCAGCGACGCGCCGCCCGCCATCGCCCGTGTACGACGCTCACCCTGCCACCACCGCTCGGCATCAGCCAATTCGCTGCGGCTGTTGATGCCTTGGACTTCCAGCTCGTCGGCGCGAACGGTTACGCAGCGCCTGCCGTCGCCGATCGCGAGGTTCACGATGTCAACAAGGTAATATTCCTTCGCCGCATTGTCGTTGGTCACGCGCGCGAGCAGCGCAAACAGGTCGCGCGACCTCACCGCCATCAAACCGGAATTGCAGATCTGGCATGCGCGCTCTACGTCGCTCGCGTCCTTATATTCGACCATCTTGGCGATCTGGTCGCCTTCGCCTTCGATCACCCTGCCGTAATGATGCGGGTAGCCCGTGAAAAAGGTGAGCACGACAACCGCGGGCGCATCGGCGGCGTTCAGACGATCGACCATCGCCCGCATCGTTGCCGTGGGGACAAAAGGCACGTCGCCATAGAGGATCAGCACATCGCCGGTGAAGCCCGCAAGCGCGCCTTGTGCCTGCTGCACTGCATGCCCCGTGCCGAGCTGCGGCTCCTGTACCGCCAGCGCCGCGCTGCCCGCCAGCGCCGCCTCGATCTGGTCGGCCTTGTCGCCCACGACGACGACCTTCTTCGCGGGCGCCAGCGCATCGACCGCGGCCATCAGATGCATCAACATCGGTCGCCCTGCGATGGGGTGCAGCACCTTGTGGAGGTCGGACTTCATGCGGGTGCCCTTGCCCGCGGCAAGGATGACGGCGGCGATTGCATTGCTCATGCCGCGTGCCATGCCAGCAAATCATTGCGGATTCCAGAGCGAGCGGCCATGCGGACCGGCATGAGCGACTTTCCCTTCCGCATCGTCGGCTTCGATCTCGACGGTACGTTGGTCGACACCGCGGGCGACCTCACCGCCGCGGTCAACCATGCGCTGGCGCGGATCGGACGCGCGCCGCTCGCCGAAACCGTGGTGCGGCCGATGATCGGGCTCGGCGCGCGTCACATGCTCGAACAGGGACTGATCGCGACCGGCGGCGTTCCGGCGGAGGATTTCGATCGCTTGCTCGGCGAGCTGCTTGCCTATTACGAAGCGCATATCGCGGTCGAGAGCCGCCCCTACCCCGGCCTGATCGCGGCGCTCGACGCGCTGGAGGCGCGCGGGGTGCGCTGCGCGGTGGCGACCAACAAGGCCGAACATATGGCGCGCAAGCTGCTCGGCGAACTGGGACTGGCGGATCGCATGGCGGCGATCGTCGGCGGCGATACGCTCGGCGTACGCAAACCCGCGCCCGAACCGGTGCTGGCGATGATCGAACGGAGCGGCGGCGGGCGAACCGCCTTCGTCGGCGATTCGGTCTATGACGTCATGGCGGCGCGCGCCGCCGGCGTGCCCAGCGTCGCGGTGCGCTTCGGCTTTCTCGACCGCCCCGCCGAAGCCTTGGGCGCCGACCATCTGATCGGCCATTATGACGAGCTTCTGCCACTGCTGGCGGGACTCTAGCCCTTCCGCCACTTCGTCCAGAGGTGCTTCGCGAGCATCACCGGCGGCATGCGCAGCCAGTGCGAGCGGATGTAGAAAGCCTGCTGCAACGCGAAATGCGTGGGTCGCCCCCAATCGTCGCGCGCGAGCAAGCGGCGGACGAACCAGCCATCGCCCGGCTCGCGCCGGTCCCAGCCGGGCGGCAGCGCCGCACCGTAAAGATCGCGCGCCAACCGGGCGGCGCGATGCACCGGCGCGCGCAGCCCATGAAGCGCGGCGCGCGCATCGAGCTCGCCCCAGAAACCCGCATTGGCGGCGGCGAAGTCGCGCGTCAGGCAATGGAAATCCCACAGATTGCGCAGGCCGCCCTGCAAGTCGCCGTCGGCGAGCAGATGCGCGGCGCAGTGGCACGCCATGTCGGTCGGACACAGCACGGCAAAACCGCCATCGGCCAACACCGCATCGCCGATCATCGCCAGCGCATCGGGCGTCACCCGATGCGTGCGCGGCAAAATCGTATGGTGGACGTCGATCATCCGGTCGCGCGCCTTGTGGATCAAGGGCGGCAGCTCGTGCATATGCTCGCGGTAATAGGCGTCGTCATAGGGATCGGGCTTCACCCATTCCCATCCGGCCTCGATCAACTCCTTTTCGGCGCGGCCGATGTCGTGCCAGCCGACCAATATGTCGAGATCGCCGATCTGGCGCCCCTCGGCGCACGACAGGCCCGCCGCCGCATAGGCAGTGCCCTTCAACAGCACGAACGCAATCCCCTCGGGCGCGAGCGCGCGGCGCGCCATCTCGGCCTCCCACAACGCCTGCGCCCGCGCGACCGCGGCGGCGGCGCGCTGGTCGGCGAACAGCGCCGCGACGGGCGGCGGCAGCGCCGCATGCTGAAGCCGGTGCGCGAGCGTCGCGAGCAGCGCCTCGGCGCGCGCGGCGCCGATCACCCCGTCCCAGTCGCGCGGCGCAAGGCCGTCCGCATCGCGCCGCACCGCGAGCAGATCGACCAGCGTGCGCACCGCGCTCATCGCACTGCCCCCGCCCATAATTGCTCGA
>NZ_MEFH01000218.1:0-5013 GCF_001725095.1 Sphingopyxis sp. SCN 67-31
ATGGTCGGCGCCGCGCGACGAAGGGGCGCCGGCGCGCCTGCTTTTCGTCGGCTGCGATGCGGCCTGTCCCGATGTCGACCGTGTCGCGGGGGTGCGGCTTGTCGCAGCGGTGCCGTCGATGCGCGCCGCAGGGCATCTGCGCGCGATGATCGCCGCCGACATATTGTGGATCGCGGGAGCGGAGGCGATCGAGAGCGAAACCTTCTCCGACCTGATGGCGGCGGCGGCCGAACGGCAATGCGGCCTTGTCTGCGAAACGACGCTTGCCGCGCTCGATCGCGTCGCCGCTGCCGTGCCTGACGCTTTGCGCACCCAATGGCTGGTCGATGCCGACCCCGCCGAACGCCTCGTCGCGCTTGCCGCAGCGCGCCCGTCGGCGCGGCTCGCCGTCCACGATATTTCGCGCGACGAGGCGATGGAGCGGATCGACCGGTTGCAGGATGAGGTGGCGCGCATTTCGCGTCTGCTGGGCGAACTCGCGGGGCAGCCGGGACTGGCGGGGGCGCCGCGCCCGGGTGGCGGCATCGTCGGCTATGACTCCGGCGTGCGCGCGCCGACGCGCGATTTTTCGGTGATGCCGCGCAGTTTCGAACCCGAAGAGCGCACCCGCGACCGTCAGCGCGCCAAGGCGGTGCGCCACATGCTGCGCCAGCGCCGGATGCGCGAGCAATATTTCGCCGCCGATCTGTTCGCCGATCCCGCCTGGGACATGCTGCTCGATCTCTATGCGGCGCGGCTCGAGCGGCAGCCGGTGTCGGTGTCGAGCTTGTGCATCGCCGCCGCGGTCCCCGCGACGACGGCGCTGCGCTGGATCAAGACGATGACCGACGCCGGCATTTTCCTGCGCGAGGCCGATCCGCAGGACGGACGGCGCATCTTCATTGCGCTGTCCGACGGCGCGAACGAGGCGATGGCGCGCTATTTCGAGGCGCTCGACGAATAGGCGTCGGCGCGCCCGGGGGAGAGGGCCTTCAAACGCGAAAGGGGCGCGGCCCCCCGGCTACGCCCCTTTCCCCCCTCAACCCCTTCCTCTGGTGGAAGGGGCAAACTTTGTTCAGCGCGCGGCCATGCGCACCGGCTTGCCCGCCGATGCCCACTGGATCGCCTCGCTGCCGCCCATTTCGCGGACGAAGCAGCTCTGGCCCTGGGCCTTGAGGCTGCTGCACAGCTTCACGGCGTCGGCGCGCGAGCCGAGCCCGTTGACCGTCAGGCGGAAGAAGGTGCGGCCATCGACGACCGCCGAATGGCTCGAAGCCGGATAAGCGGCCAGCACGCCGTTGCGTTTTTTCAACACGCCCCATTTTTCCTTGGCGATGCCCAGGCTGTCATAGGCGCCGAGCTGGACGGCCCAGCCCTGCGGCTTGGCAGCATCGAAGGCGGCGACGCGCGGCATGACCTTCGCGGCCAGTTCCTTCGCTTCGGGCGACGGCTTGCGAACATAATCGCCCGCGACGCGCGGTGCGGCGCGATAGGGCTTGGCGTCGGCCATGATGACCGGCGCGGCCTTGGGCTGCGGCAGATCGGTGACCGGCACGACGCCATTGGCGTCGCGTTGCGGCATCGGCAGTTCGACCGTGCGGATCGCGCTGTCGGCACTGGCGAGCAGCGGCGGCGGCGGCGCAAACTGATCGACCGGCGCGGGATCGGCGCTCGCCAGAACCGGGGCGTCGGCGGCCGGCGCGGTGTCGGCGGCGGCCATCTGCGTACCGGCGAAATTGCTGAGCGCAAGGCGCACCGGCATCCCGGCATCCTGTTGCGGCGTCGTGCCGATCAGGCTCGCGACGCGAAGCTGCGAATTGGGTTGTTCGGCCAGTTTCGACCATTCGGCCATGCGCGTTTCCACCTTCGCGAGCGACAGATCCTGCGACGCGACGATGCGCGCCTGCGCCCAGCGGCCCGACAGGGCAAGCGCCAGCGCCAGATTCTGCCGCGTGCGCGCGGTCGCGCCTTCGGCGCGCGCGGCTTCGGTCAGGATATAGATCGCCGATTCGGTGTCACCGGCCAGCGCGAGTGCGAGGCCGAGGTCGGGGGCCGGAACGGTATCGAAATTTTCCTTGAGCAGCGACACCGCCTGCGATGTCTTGCCCTGCGCGATATGCGCCAGCGTCATTGCGAGCACCGTGTTGCTGTCCTTGACGCCCAGCTCCATCGCTTCCGACAGGGCGTCGGTCGCCGAGGCGAAGCGTCCGTCGTTCAGATAGGCCTGGCCGAGCAGCGCGCGGTAATGGCCGTCGCGCGGGCTTGCCGCGACCGCGGCTTCGGCAAGACCGACCGCCTTGCTGACCTTGCCGTCCTCAAGGGCGGCACGCGCCTTCTCGGCCGACGCGGCGGCAACCTCGGGCTTGCCCGCGGCATCGTTCGGCCCCGCGGCGACCTTGCCGGGTGCGGCGCACCCGGTCGTGGTAACGCCCAGGACAAAGCCCGAAACGGCCAGCTTCATCAGCATGTTGCGGTTCATGTCAGGTCCCCCTTTATCTGGTCCGGATCAGGCCGACTTGCGCAGCGGGCGCGCGGCGGGCAGGCGGCTCGCCATCGCGTCGATTTCGGGCAAGGCCGACAGATAATCGTCGAGCAGTTCGGTCAGGATCGTCTGCGCCGACCGGTTGGTCACCGCACTCGCAAGGCGCAGGCGCAAATGGCGTTCGGCGTCGAGGCGGAGCGTGAACGCCGCCTTTTCGCGGGCGCGCTGCGTTCGCGGCGCCTTGTCCTTCTTCGCCTTGGGCTCGGGCCGCGCCTCGACCTTGCGGGCGACGGCCGCGACGCGCTCGATCAGCGATTCCTGCTGGCGAACGATTTCGGGAACTTCGACTGCTTCCGCAGCAAAGTCGGCCGCGGGCGCGCCCGTCAGATCGACCGGCGTCGGATCGAGCGGCGCCATGTCGGCGGGCGTCAGGTCGGCCGTTTCTTCGGCGATCAGTTCGTGGCCGGTGCTGGCGTCGACCGCATGTTCGGCGGCGGCATTATGATCGAGCACCGATCCGGCGAGCAGCGGCTTCAGATCGACCATGCGTGCCGGTTCCGACGACTGCTGCGGGTCGACATCATAGCCCATGTCGTTCCAGCCCAGATCGTCATAGCCCTGCTGACCGAAGGTCGCGGCGGGGCCGCTGCCGAGCGGCTGGCGGCGCATGGCAGGCCGTGCAGCGCCCTTGCGGGCCAGTAGTCCGGCGCTCAGCGATGCGAGGGGTTTGGGTTCGCCCATTTTTTCTACTCCCCCGTTCACTGGCCGGCCATGCGGCGGCCGAAACCGCCGCCCATCGGGCGGACGGTGCCGTAGCCGGGCTGTGCCGGCATCGGGGCGGAGAAGACGGTGCGGCGGAAATTCTTTTCCAGCCGGTCGTTGATGTAGGTCCAAAGCTGGCGGATCTCGTCGGCCGAACGGCTGTTCGGATCGACCTCCATCACCGTGCGGCCATCGATCATCGAAGCCGCATAATCGGTGCGATGGTGCAGCGTCACAGGCGCGACGGTGCCGTGCTGCGACAGCGCAACCGCCGCTTCGCTGGTGATCTTGGCTTTCGGGGTTGCCGCGTTGACGACGAACACCAGCGGCTTGCCCGCGCGTTCGCACAGGTCGACGGTGGCGCCGACGGCGCGCAGGTCGTGCGGGCTCGGACGCGTCGGGACGACGATCAGCTCGGCGACCGAAATCACGCTCTGGATCGCCATGGTGATTGCGGGCGGGGTGTCGATGACCGCGAGCTTGAAGCCCTGCTGGCGCAAAATCTCGAGATCGGAGGCCAGCCGCGCGACCGTCGTTTGCGCAAAGGCCGGCAGATCGGTCTCGCGTTCGTTCCACCAGTCGGCCAGCGAACCCTGCGGATCGATGTCGATCAGGACGACCGGACCGGCGCCTGCAAGCTGGGCCTGCACCGCCAGATGCCCCGACAGGGTCGTCTTGCCCGACCCGCCCTTTTGTGAAGCCAATGCCAGAACGCGCACTGCTGTCCCCCTGAAAAAATCAACGAATTGGCGGGGGAATGCCATGCAGGGAGCTAAAATTGGGTTAACGATGATAAAAAGAAGGTGAACGAATTGCGCAGAAACCTGGTTAACAAGACGTCAGCAACGACATGTGCCGAAGCGGGGCAACTTCGGTCCGCCCGGCCCCTATGCTAAGGGGCTGTTAGCCATTTGGGGTTAGGACCGGCTCCCGCGACTGCCGCCCGCCCGGTGCGGCGCAAGTCATTGGAGAATAAGATGCGTTCATTTCGCACCGCGCTGCGCCTCGCGCTTCCGATCGCTTCGGCCCTTGCGCTTGCGATGCCCGCACAAGCCGATGTCAAGGATGGCGTCGATGCGTGGCAGGCTGGCGATTTCGCGAAGGCGGTGGCCGAATGGCGGCCGCTGGCGCTCGCCGGCGATGCCGATGCGCAGTTCAATCTGGGGCAGGCGTACAAGCTCGGGCGCGGCGTGCCCGTCGATCTGACGCAGGCCGAAAGCTGGTATCGTCGCGCCGCAAAACAGGGCCATCTGCAGGCCGAGGATAATCTTGGCCTCGTCATCTTTACGGCCGGGCGGCAGAAGGAAGCGATGCCCTATATCATCCGCTCGGCCGAACGCGGTGAACCGCGCGCGCAATATGTGCTCGGCACTGCGCTGTTCAACGGCGACCTCATCGCCAAGGACTGGCCGCGCAGCTACGCGTTGACCAAGCGCGCGAGCGACGCCGGACTGACCGTCGCTTCGGCGCGCCTGGTCCAGCTCGACCAGCTCGTCCCGCTCGATCAGCGCCAGCGCGGGCTGGCGATGCTGCCGCAGATGGAAAAGGACGAAACGCGCGCGCGGCTCGCGGCGGTCAGTGCTGGCGCCCCGGCGCCCGATGCAGCGCCCGCGCCGACGATCCGTACCGCCAGCCTGCCGGCCTCCGAACCGGGCGCGAGCTATACGCCGCCGCCGCTCATCGAGCCGCAGCCCTCCGCCACGAAGCCCGCCAAGGCGCGCGACGCCGCCACCGCCGCGAGCGAAGCGACCGCCGATGCCGTCGCCGCGACCGCCGCCGCCAAACCGGGG
>NZ_MEFH01000219.1:0-8180 GCF_001725095.1 Sphingopyxis sp. SCN 67-31
GCGCGGCCGGTGATGGCGCAGTCGATGCTGCGCGACGCCGAAACCGAGGCGCTGTTCCAGGACATGGTCGATCCGCTGCTCGTCGCGGCGGGGCTGCGTCCCGGACAGGTGCGCGTCCACCTGCTCGGCGATCGCAGCATCAACGCGTTCGTGGCGGGCAGTCAGGACATCTATGTCTTTAGCGGCCTGATCGAGACCGCCGACAGCGCCAACGAAGTGCAGGGCGTACTCGCCCACGAGCTCGGCCATATCATGGGCGGCCACGCGATCCGCGCCAGCGACGGCGCCAAGACGGCAACGGGCATCTCGCTGCTCAGTATGTTGCTCGGCGCCGCGGCGATCGCGGCGGGCGGCGGCGATGCCGGTATGGGCATCATGATGGCAGGGCAGCAGGCGGCACTCGGCAAATATCTGGCGTTCAGCCGGGTCCAGGAAGCGACCGCCGATGCCGCCGGTGCGCAATATCTGTCGAAGGCGGGGATCAGCGGCAAAGGCAGCCTCGATTTCTTCAAGAAGCTACAGAATCTCGAATTTCGCTATGCCGTCAAACAGGATGACGATCAGGCCTACGGCCGCACGCACCCGCTGTCGGGCGATCGCATCCAGGCGCTGCGCGAGGTCTATGTCGTCGATCCGGCGTGGGACAAGCCAAGCGACCCCCAGCTCGAAGCCCGCTTCCAGCGCGTGAAGGCCAAGCTGCTCGGCTATATGGAAGAGCCTGAGCGGACGCTGCGCAAATATCCCGAAAGCGACAAGAGCGTGCCCGCGCGCTACGCCCGTGCTTACGCTTGGCACAAGAGCGCCTATCCGCAAAAGGCGCTGGACGAGGTCGACGCCCTGATCGCCACCAATCCCGAAGATCCGTATTTCCTCGAACTCGAAGGCCAGGTTTTGCTCGAATCCGGGCGGCCCAAGGAAGCGATCCCGCCGCTGCGCAAAGCGGTCGCCAATTCGAAATCGCAGCCGCTGATCGCCTCGACCCTCGGCCATGCACTGATCGCGACCGAGGATCCGGCCAATTTTCCCGAGGCCGAAAAGGTGCTGAAAACCGCCGTCGCGCTCGATAACGAGAATCCGTTCGCCTGGTATCAGCTCGGAATCGTCTATGCGAACCGCGGCGATCAGGCGCGCGCCGCGCTCGCCTCGGCGGAACGCTACAGTCTCGAGGGTGGACAGCCGATGCTCGCGCTGCGTAATGCCGAAATGGCGATGCAGGGCCTGCCGCAAGGGTCGCCCGACTGGATTCGTGCACAGGATATTTCGATGGTTGCGCGCGCCGAGGTAGAACGGACGCGCAAACGGCGCTAGATTCACGACGAAATTCGGGGATGCATCGCAATTTCGCGAATGCACAAGGGCGACAAGTGACAGACAAGAAAGACGAATATTACCAGCCGTGGTTGCGCGACCCGTCGCCGGCGCCCGAGCCCCTGCCGCGCGCCGACGAGGGACTGGCAAAGCCGAAGGACGCGCCGCCCGTCGGCATCGACGTCGGCCGCTATACGCCGAAGCCCGCTCCGGCGCGCGATCCGCGCGTCAGCGGGGCGCAGTTGAAGGCGGGTGCGGCGCGCCTATGGAGTGCGATCCGGCACGGCGCTGCGGCCTTTGCCGACTGGACGATCGATGTCGGCGAACGCGCCGATATTCCCGCGCGCGTCGAGGCGATGGAGATACCGCGCCGGACGCGCGACCTTGCGCAGCGATCGGGCCGGGGCGCCGCGCGCGCCGCGCGTGCGGTCGGACGCGGATCGGCGAAGGCGGCACGCAGCGCGGCGAGCGCGAGCGGCGAGGCGTGGGACAAGATGGCGCTGGGCGACAAGGTCGCGAAAATTTCCAGCGAAGCCGGACGCGGGATCGGCGAAGTCGCGGGCAAGACGAAGGCCGGAATCGGCCAGGTCGCAGGTCAGGTTGCGCGCGCCGGCAAGGACGGCATCGGCGACGCCGCGAACAAGCTGCGTCCCGCCGCCGAAGAGCTTGCGCCGCCGCCCTCGGGGCTCGAACAATTGCTCGCGCGCGAAGAGGCAGAGGCGCGCGCCGCCGACGCCCAGAATGCGGGCGACCTCCCCCTCTTTGCCGGCGAGGCGATCCCCGCGACGCTGGCGGAAACGCCGGCCAAGGCAGCGGCAACAGCAATCGTGTCGGACGATGATCGCACCCCGCATGTCACGCCCCCGGCCAAGCCCAAGCCCGCGCGGACCAAGGCGATGACCGCGGGCCGCTTGCCGCAGCGCCAGGGAGGAATGATGGACGGCGTATCGACGCGAACCCTGTTGATCGGCGGCATCGCCGCGCTCGCGCTGCTCGGCGCGACCTTCTGGCTTGGCGGCCGCTTCGGCGGCGGCATGAGCAAGAGCGAGGTCGAGACGATCGTCGGCGACTATATTCGCGCCAATCCCGAAATCATCCCCGAGGCGCTGGAGGCGCAACGCGACCGCGAAATGGCGAAGGCGATCGACGCGATCCGCCCCGCGCTCGAAAAGCCCTATGCCGGCGCCTGGGCGGGCAATGCCGACGGCGACGTCACGCTGGTCGTCTTCACCGATTATGCCTGCGGCTTCTGCCGGGCGAGCGTGCCCGATGTCGACCGGCTGGTCCGCGAGGACAAGCGGCTCAAGGTCGTGTTCCGCGAATTGCCGATCATCTCGCCGCAAAGCCGCGATGCCGCGCTGATGGCGCTCGCCGCCGCGCGGCAGGGNTGACGCCTTCCACCACGCAATGTTCGCAGCGAGCTCGCTCGATCCGTCGGCGATCGCCGCCGCGGCGCAGCGCGCGGGCGTCGTCACCGACGGAAGCGCCGACGCGACCGCGAACGAGGCGCTGTTCCAGCGCGAACTCGACGCGAACCTGGCGATCGCGACCCAGCTTCAACTCAACGCGACTCCCACCTGGGTCGTCGGGGACCAGCTTTTCCAGGGGCAGGTCGGCTATGACGCGCTGAAGCGCGCCATCGCCAAGGCTCGGTCCAAGAGTTGAGGGGTACGGGCTTGGCGACCGTCACGCACGATCAGGCGCTCGCCAACGCCCGGCATCTGCTGGCGGGTCAGCCTGCTGCGGCGCTGGCGCAGGCGCAGGCGATTATCGAGGTTGTTCCGACATCGGCCGCCGCCCACCGCCTTGCTGCGCACGCGCTACGCGCGCTCGGACGCGAGGATGAGGCGCAGGCGGCCTCGCTCGACGCCGTTGGCGCGGCGATCCACGATCCCGAGATGATCGCGGCGGCGCTCGCCCTCGCCGAAGATCGGCTGCCCGATGCCGAGGCCGCGCTGCGCGGACGCCTGCGCGACGACGCCACCGATGTCGCGGCGATCCGCATGCTGGCCGAGGTCGCCGGGCGTATCGGCCGTTATGGCGATGCCGAAAAGCTGCTGATGCGGGCGGTCGAACTCGCGCCGGGGTTCGGCGCCGCCCGCGCCAATCTGGCGACGGTCTATTACAAGCAGAATCGCTTTGCGGAAGCCGTCGCGGCGCTCGATTCCGTGCTCGGCGACGATCCCGACAATCCGGCCCACGCCAATCTGAAGGCCGCCGCCCTCGGCCGTATCGGCGGCTATGACGAAGCGATCGCGCTGTACGAAGAATTGACCCGCCGCTTTCCCGGCCACGCCAAATTGTGGATGAGCTATGGTCATATGCTCAAGACGGTCGGGCGGCAGGACGACAGCATCGCGGCCTATCGCCATGCGCTCGCCACCGATCCCGGGCTGGGCGAAATCTGGTGGAGCCTCGCCAATCTGAAGACCATTCGGTTCGACGCCGCCGACCGATCCGCCATGGAAGCTGCGCTCGTCGATGCGGCGCCAACGGACGAGGCGCGCGCGGACGACCGGCTCCATCTGCACTTCGCGCTTGGCAAGGCCTATGACGATGCCGGCGATCATGCCGCAGCCTTTCGTCACTACGCAGCAGGCAATGCGATCCGGTCGGCGCAACTCGGCTATGATCCGGCAGATACGCGCGCCACGGTCGATGCCATCATCGCCCATTTTCCGGCCGAACGCTTTGCGGCAATGGCCGGTGCGGGCGCGCCCGATCCCGATCCGATTTTCGTCCTCGGCCTGCCGCGCGCGGGTTCAACGCTGATCGAGCAAATTCTGGCAAGCCATAGTGCGATCGAAGGCACGATGGAATTGCCCGATATTCCGGCGCTGGCGCTCACCCTCGGGCGCGATGCGAAGGGCGACCCGCGTCGCTGGGTCGAAGCACTGGCCGATCTGCCCTCCGATGCGCTGGCCGACCTCGGCCGGCAATTCCTGGCGCGCACTGCAGTCCAGCGCAAAACGGACAAGCCCTTCTATATCGACAAGCTTCCGAACAACTGGCTTTACCTGCCCTTCATTCGCCTGACCCTGCCCGGCGCCAAGATCATCGATGCTCGGCGCCACCCGCTCGATTGCTGCTGGTCGAACTTTCGCCAGCATTTCGCCAAGGGTCAGGCGTTCAGCTATGGGCTGGCGGATATCGGCGCCTATTATCGCGACTATGTCCGCCTGATGGCGCATATCGACGCGGTCCAGCCGGGCCGGGTTCACCGCGTGATTCACGAGGCGCTGCTCGACGATCCGGAGGGCGAGGTTCGCGCGATGCTCGCCTATCTGAACGTCCCGTTCGAGGAGGCCTGCCTGGCCTTTTACACCAATGATCGCGCCGTGCGTACCGCATCCAGCGAACAGGTGCGCCGCCCCATCAACCGCGACGGCGTCGATCAATGGCGCCCCTATGACGCATGGCTCGACCCGCTAAAGTCGGCGCTCGGTCCGGTGCTGGAGGCTTATCCGGGGGTTCCACCGCTCGCCGACTAGCCCGCCGCGCGCAAATTCGTTGCCTTTGAGCAACAGCAGCCGACATTTTCGACCAATGCGCGCACCGGTGCGATGACAATGCTTGCGCTTGCGCTGCACCGCGTCATTCTCCGTCACATTGTTGTCATCGAGGGGGGTCTCTATGCGGAATGTTTCGGCAGTGTTGGCGAAAGGCAGCGCGCTGCTGCTCGGCAGCACGATCCTGTGCACGTCGGGAACGGCGCTCGCACAGCAAACGGCGCCGGCCAATGGCGACGACATCGTCGTCACGGCTTCGAAGCGCGAGCAGAATCTGCAGGACGTGCCGATGGCGATCACCGCGCTCGGCACCGAAAGACTGGCCGAGTTGCAGGTCAAGGAATTTCAGGACGTCGTCAAATTCCTGCCGTCGGTGACGATCCAGACGGCCGCACCGGGCTTTGCCCAAGTCTATTTCCGCGGCGTGTCGTCGGGCGAGAATGCAAACCATTCAGCCTCGCTGCCGACCGTCGGCACCTATCTCGACGAAATGCCGGTAACGACCATTCAGGGCGCGCTGGATATCCATGCCTATGATCTTTCCCGCGTCGAGGCACTCGCCGGGCCGCAGGGCACGCTGTATGGCGCAAGTTCGATGGCGGGCACGATCAAGCTTGTCACCAACAAGCCCGACACCAGCGGCACCTATGGCGAGATCGGGGCCGAGATCAATTCGGTCGCGCACGGCAATTTCGGCGGTGTCGCCGAAGGCTTCATCAACGCGCCGCTCGGCGAGCGCGCGGCGCTGCGCCTCGTCGGCTGGTACCGCCATGACGCCGGCTATATCGACAATATTCCGGGCAGCCGCACCTATCCGACCAGCGGCATCGTCCAGAATAATTCGGCCTATGTCGAAAACAACTACAACGACGCCGACACCTATGGCGCGCGCCTCGCGCTCGGGATCGAGCTCGACGACAATTGGACGCTGCGTCCGACGATCATGGGCCAGATCCAGAAGACGAACGGCAGCTATTCGCAGGAGCGGTCGAGCGCCGTCACCGGCCAGCTGCAGACCGTCCAGTACAATCCCGAATGGAGCAAGGACAAATGGCTGCAGGCGGCCCTGACGATCGAGGGCAAGCTCGGCAATTGGGATCTGACCGTCACCGGCGGCCACTTGCGCCGCCGCACCGACGTGGCGAGCGACTATTCGGATTATTCCTATTTCTATGACGCGCTCTACGGTTCGGGCTATTATCTGCGCGACAATGCGAACAATCTGATCAGCCCCAACCAATATATCAACGGCATCGACCGTTATAAGAAGAGCTTTGTCGAGGCACGCATCGCATCGCCAGCCGACGCACCGATCCGCTTTATCGGCGGCGTGTTCTGGCAGCGCCAGAGCCATAATATCGAACAGAATTATATCATCGACAATCTGGCCGACGATCTGAAGGTGCCCGGCACGGCCAGCGACATCTGGCTGACCAAGCAGTTCCGCGTCGACCGCGACTATGCCGCGTTCGGCGAGCTGAGCTACGACATCACCGACAAGCTGACGCTGACCGGCGGCGGCCGTCTGTACAAGTTCGACAACAGCCTGGTCGGCTTCTTCGGCTATTCGGCGGGCGTATCGAGCCGAACCGGCGTCGCCGCCTGCTTCGGTCCGGCGATCGTTGCCGGATCGCCCTGTACCAACCTCGACAAACGGACCAAGGACACCGGCTTCATTCACAAGCTGAACCTGACGTACAAGCTCAGCGACAATGCCTTGATCTATGGCACCTGGTCGCGCGGCTTCCGTCCCGGCGGGATCAACCGCCGCGGCACCCTGCCGCCCTATGGTCCCGACACGCTCGACAATTATGAGTTCGGCTGGAAGACCAACTGGGGTCCGGTGCGCTTCAACGGCGCCATCTATCAGGAGGACTGGAAAGACATTCAGCTTTCCTTCCTCGGGCTCAACGGTCTGACCGAAATCCGCAACGCGGGCGTAGCGCGCATTCGCGGCATCGAACTCGACCTCGGCTATCGCGAGGGCGGCTTCTCGATCAACGCCGGGATGAGCTATAATGATGCGCAGATTCGCCGCGATTTCTGCCTGATCGCGAACAGCAGTTTCGACTGCACCCTGCCCGGCAGCGACGGTGCGACCAATGCGCTGCTCGCCCCGTCGGGAACGCAGCTTCCGGTGACGCCGAAGTTCAAGGGCAATCTGGTCACGCGCTACGAATTCCCGATCGGCGGGCTGGGCGGGCATGTCCAGTTCGCGCTCAACCATATCGGCAAGCGGCGCAGCGACCTTCGCATCTTTGAAAATGCGCTCAAGGGAACGCTTAAATCCTATACCACCGCCGACATCAGCATCGGTGTGAAGGGAGAGGATTGGAAGGCCGAACTGTTCGCGACCAATTTGTTCGACAGCAACGGCATCATCAATACGGGTGTCCAGTGCCTCGAAACCACCTGCGGCGATCCCGACGGGCTGACCAGCACCGGCGGGGTATTCTACGACACGCCGATCAGGCCGCGACTGATCGGGATCAAGGTCAGCAAGGAATTCTGACCGGGTGACGAACCCCGCACAGCAACAGGGCGAGGCCGGGCAGAAGCTCGGTCTCGCCATGTGCGTCGCGCTCGTCATGGGCAATATGATCGGTCCTCCTGCCCCGCGACCTGGCACCGCTCGGCTGGAACGCCGTCATCGGCTGGGGCGTGACGATCACCGGCACCCTGTGCCTCGCCATCGTCTTTGCGCGGCTTGCGCGGCGATTGCCCGGCGGCAGCGCGACGTTCACCTACGCCAATGCCGCCTTCGGCCCCGGCACGGGATTCACCGTCGCCTGGAGCTACTGGATCAGTTGCTGGACGGCGAATGCGACGCTCGCCGTCGCGGCGGTCAGCAATCTTTCGATCGTCATCCCCAGGCTGGGCGACAAGGGGTCGCTGCCCGCGCTGGTCGCGATCGGCTTTCTGTGGCTGTTCACGCTCATCAACCTGTCGGGCATCCGCCGCGCGGGCGAGACGCAGATCATCACGCTGCTGTTGAAGCTGGTGCCGGTGATCGGCGCGGTGCTGGTCGCGGCTTGGCTGCTCGGCACCGGCGAAGGCCATGCCGCGGGCATGGCGCATACCCAGCCGGTCAGCCTGTCGGCAGTGAGCGGCGCGGCGACGCTGACGCTGTTCGCGCTGCTCGGCTTCGAAAGCGCCGCCGTCGTTGGCGACCGGGTGCGCGATCCCGAACGGATGATCCCGCGCGCCACGCTGATCGGTGCCGCAGCGACCGGCCTCCTCTATCTCCTGTCCTGCACCGCGGTCACCATGCTGCTGCCCGTCGAAACGCTGCAACAGTCGAACGCCGCCTATGCGACCTTTTTCGGAACGCTGGTCAGCCCGCTGGCGGGCGATATCGTCGCG
>NZ_MEFH01000220.1:0-7133 GCF_001725095.1 Sphingopyxis sp. SCN 67-31
GCCATGTCGGCGAGCGTGTAAGCGCTCCGCACCGGCAGGCGCAGCAGCGACTTCACGAACATCCATTTGAGATTGGGGACACCGGCCGCGTCGAAGCGCGTCGACAGGCCGACGTCGCGGTTGTCGTACCGGATGGTCCGAAAGCCGCGCGCATTCAGCGCATCGACAAATTCGTCGGGCCACAGCGTCAACTGCCCGCCCAGCCCCATCACCAGCAGGATCGCCGGCGCATCGCGCGGCCCCTTGTCTTCGAAAGTGATGCTGATCCCGTTTACCGCTGCCTGCTCTGTCGTCATGCCGTCGCCGCTCCCCGATGGTCAAACCGCCACTGTGCCGCTGCGCGCGGCGCGGTCAAGAGGGCGCCCGTCTGCGAAAGCGAAACCGGGCCGGCTTCGTCGGAACCGCGCCACGCCGGATGCGCCGGCCGGCGCGTGCGCGCGACAGAAGGACGCGTCGCGCCGCATGCGCGCAGAACGGCAGCGCAAAGATCACCAGCGACAGGCCGATGATCCATCGCCCGGTGTGCGCCGTGTCGTGACACGCATCCACGCAGTCGGACGCCGCCACCCCGGCGCCGAAATGAATCAGCAATGTCTTCAAGGTCGAAACTGGTCCCCACGACGCGCCTCTCCGCGCGTCACCGGATCCTTTACAGGATCAGCGTTAAGCGAGCGTTGCGGCTCCCACTGCCGCTATTTACCGCGATTCGGGGCGCCCCCTATACGTCGGAAGCGCCAAAGACCAGCGAATTGCTGCGCCGCGCAGGACGAAACCCGACGCGGCCCCCGCGACAGCGGCGACCGAGGTTGCGACGCCGAGCCAGGTCAGGACCAGAAACAGCCCGGAGGCGAGCGCCGCCGCGGTGACATAGATTTCGGGCCGCATGATGATCGACGGCACCCCGGCCAATATATCGCGGATCGTCCCGCCGACGCAGCCGGTGATGACGCCCATCATCAGCGCGGGAACCGGCGCCACGCCCCAGGCGAGGGCCTTGGCCGTCCCGAACACCGCATAAGCGGCGAGCCCGACCGCATCGGCCCATTCCAGAAGCTGCCCCTGCCACCAGCGTTCGGGAGTCACCCACACGACCAGCGCAATCGCGATGCACACCGCGCCGATCGCGCCGTCCTGAACCCAGAAGACCGGCGCGCCGATCAGCAGGTCGCGCACGCTACCCCCGCCGACCCCGGTGACGAGCGCAAAGAAGCTCGCCGTCACCAGCGTCTGGCGCAGGCGCACTGCCATCAACGCGCCCGACAGCGCGAAGACCGCGATGCCGGTCAGATCGAGAAGGCGAACGAGCGTCTGGGTGTCCATGGATCGGCGATGCTTCTTCGTCCCGCAGGCCGGCACCGGTGCCGGCAACCGCTTCGTCATGCGATCATCGGCGGCGCGGCGCAACGGAAATGGGGCGACGTCGCCGCCGCCCCATGCCCTACCCCAGTGGACGGGTAACTCAGATGTGGATCGGCTTTCCGGTCACCGCCATCGCGGCTTCCTTGATTGCCTCGCTGTGCGTCGGGTGCGCGTGACAGGTGTAGGCGATGTCTTCGGATGTCGCGCCGAATTCCATCGCCTGCGCCGCCTGCGCGATCATCGTGCCCGCCGGCACTGCGATGATCCAGACGCCCAGGACGCGGTCGCTCTTGGCATCGGCGATCACCTTCACAAAGCCGTCGGGTTCGTGGTTGGTCTTCGCACGGCTGTTCGCGAGCATCGGGAATTTGCCGACCTTGACGTCGCCCTTTTCCCCACCAGCCTTCTCGACAGCCTGCTCTTCGGTCAGGCCGACGCCGGCGATTTCGGGCCAGGTGTAGACCACCGACGGGATGACGTCGTGGTTCACGATGCCGGTCAGCCCCGCGATATTTTCAGCGCAGGCGATGCCTTCATCCTCGGCCTTGTGCGCGAGCATCGGGCCGGGAACGACGTCGCCGATCGCCCAGATGCCGTCGACGGCGGTGCGGAAATCATGATCGGTCTCGATCTGACCGCGCTGGTTCGTGGTCAGCCCCGCCTTGTCGAGCGCGAGGCCGTCGGTGTTCGGACGGCGGCCGATCGAAACGAGGACGACATCGGCTTCGAGCGTTTCGGCGTCGCCTCCCGCGGCGGGCTCGAGCGTCAGCACGGCCTTCTTGCCCTTCACTTCGGCCCCGGTGACCTTGGTCTTCAGCTTGAAGTCCATGCCCTGCTTCTTGAAGATCTTGTTCGCTTCCTTGCGAACGTCGCCGTCCATCCCGGGCAGGATCTGGTCGAGAAACTCGACCACGGTGACTTTCGCGCCAAGCCGGCGCCAGACGCTACCGAGTTCGAGCCCGATCACGCCGCCGCCGATCACGACCATATGGCCAGGCACCTTCGCAAGCTCGAGCGCACCGGTCGAATCGACGATCACGCCCTTGTCGTTGTCGACTTCGACGCCCGGAAGCGGAGTCACCGACGATCCGGTGGCGATGATGATGTTCTTGGCGCGATAGGCCTTGCCCGCAACCTCGACGCTGTCCTTGCCGGTGAACTGCGCATAGCCCTTCAGCCAGTCGACCTTATTCTTCTTGAACAGGAATTCGATGCCGCCGGTCAGGCCCTTGACCGCATCCTTGCGCTGGCCGTGCATCGCGCCAAGGTCGAGTTCGGGCGTCACCTTGATGCCCATCGCCGCCATCGCGCCGCCCGCCGCCGCCTCGAAATATTCCGACGCGTGCAGCATCGCCTTCGACGGGATGCAGCCGACGTTGAGGCAGGTGCCGCCCAGCGTTTCGCGCCCTTCGGCGCACGCGGTCTTGAGCCCGAGCTGCGCCGCGCGGATCGCCGCGACATAACCGCCGGGACCGGCACCGATGACAAGGACGTCGTAGTCGTAATCAGCCATGGTTCACTCCACTTGTGTTCCTGCGGACGCAGGAACCCAGGGCGTCAAAGCGAAAGCCTGTCGAACAGATCCAACCACTGCGGGTTGTCCCGTTCGATCAGTTCAACTTTCCACGCCCGCTTCCATTTCTTCATTTGCAGCTCGCGCTGACGCGCTTGCTGAATATCGTCAAATGCCTCGTACCAGACCAGCCGGGTGCAGCCATATTTCTTGCTGAAGCTGTCGATCACTTCGTTGCGATGTTGCCAAACCCGTTTCAGGAGATCGCTGGTCACGCCCAGATATGTCGTCCCATTCCGGCCACTCGCCATCAGGTAGATATATCCGGGTTTGCCCACCTACGCCTCCCGTGTTTCTGCGTAAGCCGGAACCCGGGGTTAGGTTGCACCGATTTTGCAATTCCACCCTGGGCTCCTGCGTTCGCAGGAGCACAAAAACTTATAAATCGATCAAAAGCCGCGTCGGATCCTCGATCGCTTCCTTGATCGTTTTCAGGAAGGTCACCGCCTCGCGGCCATCGATCAGGCGGTGGTCATAGCTCAGCGCCAGATACATCATCGGACGGATCACGACCTGACCATTGATCGCGACCGGACGATCCTCGATGCGGTGGAGGCCCAGCACGGCCGATTGCGGCGGATTGATGATCGGGGTCGACATCAGCGAGCCGAAAACGCCGCCGTTCGAGATGGTGAAGGTGCCCCCGGTCATGTCGTCCATCGTCAGCGTGCCTTCCTTGGCGCGCTTGCCGAAATCGCCGATCGTCTTTTCGATGCCGGCGAAGGACAGGCTTTCGGCGTTGCGGATCACCGGCACGACAAGCCCGCTCGGACCGCTGACCGCGACCGAGATATCCATATAATTATTATAGACGATCTCGTCGCCGTCGATGCGGCCGTTGACCGCGGGAATGTCCTTGAGCGCAAGGCAGGCGGCCTTGGTAAAGAAGCCCATGAAGCCCAGGCGCACGCCATGCTTCTTTTCAAACAGATCCTTGTAGCGGCCGCGCGCCTCGATCACCGCCGTCATGTCGACGTCGTTGAACGTGGTGAGCATCGCCGCCGTATCCTGCGCCGATTTCAGGCGGCGGGCGATCGTCTGCCGCAGGCGGGTCATCTTGACCCGCTCTTCCTGACGGCCCGGCGCACCCGTTGCAGCGGGCGCGGCGGCAGGTGCCGGGGCAGCCGCGGGCGCGGGCGCCGCATCGGGAGCGGCTTCGGCGGCCGCCAGCACATCTTCCTTGGTCAGGCGGCCGTCCTTGCCGGTGCCCTTGATCTTGCTCGGATCAAGGCCGTGCTCGAGAACGAGGCGGCGCACCGCGGGCGACAGGGTGACGACGGCATCCTCGCCGCCGGTCGTCGCAGGAGCGGGCGCCGCCGCTTCGGCCTTCGCCGCGGGCGCAGGCGTATCGCCGACGGCGACGACCTGTTGCCCCATCACGCCGGCGACGGGCGACGGCACTTCGACCGCGACCTTGTCGGTTTCGAGGCTGGCAATCGGCTCGTCGAGCGCGACGGCTTCGCCGGGCTGCTTCAGCCACTCGCCGATCGTCGCTTCGGTCACGCTTTCACCCAGCGTCGGGACTTTGACTTCGGTGCTCATTGATGCAGTTCCTTAGGGCTTAAGCTCTGGCTCAGGCTTTATTCTTGTTGCGACGGATTTCGGCGCGGACATTGAGGCCCAGCGCGTCGGCGACGAGTGCCGCCTGTTCGGTCTGGTGGCGGCTCATCAGGCCGGTGGCGGGCGAAGCCGCAGCGGCCCGGCCGGCGTAACGGGCGCGCATGCCCTTGTGGCCGGCGTCGATCAGCGATTCCTCGATCAGCGGCTCGACGAAGAACCAGGCGCCGTTGTTGCGCGGCTCTTCCTGCGCCCAAACGACCTCTTCCAGATTCTTCATCTTCTTCAGGCGGATGGCCAGCGCCTCGCCGGGGAAGGGATAAATCTGTTCGATGCGGATCACCGTCGTGTCGTCGAGCCCGGCAGCGTCACGCGCCTCCATCAGGTCGTAACCGACCTTGCCCGAACACAGGACGACACGCTTGACCTTCGCATCTTCCGGCGGGGTGCGGTCCGACATGATGCGGCGGAAATGCGCTTCGCCGATGAAGTCCGAGCGCTGCGACACGGCCAGCTTGTGGCGGAGCAGCGACTTGGGCGTCATGATGATGAGCGGCTTGCGGAAGGGGCGCAGCATCTGGCGGCGCAGGACGTGGAAATAGTTCGACGGGGTCGAAATATTGCACACCTGGATGTTGTCGCCGGCGCAAAGCTGAAGGAAGCGTTCGAGACGCGCCGAGCTATGCTCGGGCCCCTGCCCTTCATAGCCGTGCGGCAGCAGCAGCACGAGGCCGTTGGCGCGCAGCCATTTGGCTTCGCCCGCCGCGATGAACTGGTCGATCATGATCTGCGCGCCGTTGGCGAAGTCGCCGAACTGCGCCTCCCACAGCACGAGGCTCTTCGGATCGGCCATCGCATAGCCATATTCGAAGCCGAGCACGCCATATTCGGACAGAGGGCTGTCGAGCACCTCGAACCGGCCATGCGGCACGGTGGTCAGCGGGATATATTTATGCTCGTCCTTCTGGTCGACCCAGACGGCGTGACGCTGGCTGAACGTGCCGCGGCCCGAATCCTGACCCGAGAGGCGCACCTGATAGCCTTCGCTGAGGAGCGTGCCGAAGGCGAGGCTTTCGGCGGTCGCCCAGTCGAATACCTCGGCATCGTCCTTGTTCGCGAACATCGCGGCGCGGGCGTCGATCACGCGGCGCAGCGTCTTGTGCACCTCCAGATCGTCGGGGATCGTCGTCATCGTGCGGCCGATGGCGTCGAACAGCTTTTCCGATACGCCCGTCGAAATGTTGCGCCGGGCATTTTCGGGATCGGCGGGCGCGTGCAAGCCCGACCAGCGACCGGCGAACCAGTCGGCCTTGTTCGACTTGTAGGTCTTCGACGCTTCGAATTCGTCTTCGAGCCGCGCGACGAACTCCGCGCGGTGCGCTTCGGCATCGCCAGCCGAAACGACGCCCTCTGCCTCCAGCCGCGTGGCATAGAGGTCCGACACTGGCGGATGCTTGCGGATGATCGCGTACATCAGCGGCTGGGTAAAGCTCGGCTCGTCGCCTTCATTGTGGCCGAAGCGGCGATAGCACCACATGTCGATGACGATGTCGCGCTTGAACTGCTGGCGGAAGTCGATCGCCAGCTTGCACGCGAAGGTCACGGCTTCGGGATCGTCGCCGTTGACGTGCAGGATCGGCGCCATCACGCCCTTTGCCACGTCGGACGGATAGGGCGACGAGCGCGCGAACTGCGGGCTGGTCGTGAAGCCGATCTGGTTGTTGACGATGAAGTGGATGCAGCCGCCGGTATTGTAACCGCGAATGCCCGAAAAGCCGAGGCATTCCCACACGATCCCCTGCCCCGCAAAGGCGGCGTCGCCGTGGATCAGCACCGGCAGCACCTGGCTATGTTCGGCCAGATCATCGCGCATCACCTGCTGCGCGCGCACCTTGCCCAGCACGACGGGATCGACTGCTTCGAGGTGCGACGGGTTCGGGACCAGCGACATATGGACCGACACGCCGTCGAACTCGCGGTCGGTCGACGTGCCGAGGTGATATTTGACGTCGCCCGAACCGCCGACATCCTCGGGGTTCGCGGTGCCGCCCTGAAATTCGTGGAAGATGACCTTGTACGGCTTGGCCAGCACATTGGCGAGGACGTTCAGGCGGCCGCGATGGGCCATGCCATAGACGATTTCCTTCACCCCATATTGGCCGCCATATTTGATGATCGCCTCGAGCGCAGGGATCATCGATTCGCCGCCGTCGAGCCCGAAACGCTTCGTGCCGACATATTTGCGCGCGAGGAATTTCTCCCATTCCTCGGCCTCGATCACCTTGTTGAGGATCGCCTTCTTGCCGTTGGCGGTGAAGTCGATCGACTTGTCGGCGCCTTCCATCCGCTCCTGGAGGAAGCGGCGCTCCTCGACATCGGCGATGTGCATATATTCAAGGCCGACGTGCCCGCAGTAATTGGCCTGCAGGATCGACACCACCTCGCGAATCGTCGCCTTCTCGAGCCCCAGCGTGCCGCCGAGGAAAATCGGGCGGTCCTGGTCGGCCCCGACGAAGCCGTGATATTCGGGCGTCAGATCGGCCGGCAATTCGCGGTGGGTCAGGCCCAGCGGATCGAGCGTCGCCGCAAGGTGCCCGCGCACGCGATAGGTGCGGATCAGCATCATCGCGCGGATCGAATCGTC
>NZ_MEFH01000221.1:0-4305 GCF_001725095.1 Sphingopyxis sp. SCN 67-31
CGACCGCACCCACGCCAATCTGCTCCACCATTTCGGCAGCGCCGCCGGGCTGCAAAAGGCGCTCGCCGCCTATCTCGCCGAAACGGTGTGCGACACGATTGCGGCGAAGATGACGTCGTCGCCGCCAGGCGAACGCAATGTGCGCGAGATCGTCGACCTTGCCTTCGACGCCTTCGACAGCGGCGGCGCCGGCGCGCTCGCCACCTGGATGGCGGCGACGGGCAACGAGGACGCGCTCGACCCGATCCTCGATGCCATCCACCGCCTGATCGACGGAACGGCGCCCGACGCGCACGAAAAGCGGCTGATGCACGAAGACACGTTGGCGCTCGTGCTGATGGCGATGGGCGATGCCCAGCTTGGCGGCCCGATGGCCGAAGCACTGGGCCTGCCGCGCGATACCGCGCGCACGCTCGCGACCGAACTCATCACCGGCCGCATCGCCGCCTTCTGGACCGAACAGGGCGGCAAGCCCCCGCAATAGCGGGGCGCGCCGGCACGCGATATTTGCCCCCTTGAATCCCTTACGCCACGCGCCGATGTAAGGCGCCGAGGGGCAGCCCGCCGGTTCGCGGCGGGCATCCCGGATACTGAAGGACGAAATTTCCATGATCGACCCGCTCGCCGCCCTTGTTCCCGTCGTCGTCGAACAGACGAGCCGCGGCGAACGCAGCTTTGACATCTTCTCGCGCCTGCTGCGCGAACGGATCGTCTTCGTGACGGGCGAGGTTGAGGACAATATGGCGTCGCTGATCGTCGCGCAGCTTCTGTTCCTCGAATCGGAAAATCCGAAGAAGGACATCTATATGTACATCAACTCGCCGGGCGGCGTCGTCACGGCGGGCATGGCGATCCACGACACGATGCAATATATCCGCCCGCGCGTCGGCACCGTGTGCATCGGCCAGGCGGCATCGATGGGCAGCTTCCTGCTCGCCGCCGGCGAACCCGGCATGCGCGTCGCGCTGTCGAACGCCCGCATCATGGTCCACCAGCCCTCGGGCGGTGCGCGCGGCATGGCGTCGGACATCGAAATCCAGGCCAAGGAAATCCTGCGCATCCGCAAGCGGATGAACGACCTCTATGCGCAATATACGGGCAAGCCGCTCAAAGACATCGAAAAGGCGATGGATCGCGACACTTTCCTCGAAGCCGAGGAAGCGCGCGCATTCGGGATCGTCGATCATGTCTACGACCGCCGCCCCGCGCTCCCCGGTGACGAGGGGCCCAAGGAAATCAGCGAAGGTCCGACGCCCTGACGCCGGCCGACCCGCTTTCGGTAACCGCGTTTGTTGACGCCCCGTTCGCGGGCCGTCGTCAGGTTGGACATGTCCCGATGTCACCCAATTGCCATATTGTAATTGGGTGATCGCGGGCTAGGATGAAGGACGGCAGCGCCCTTTTGCGGCTGCCAGAGGAAGATTTATGACGAAATTGAGCGGCTCGGACAGCAAGAGCACTCTTTACTGCTCCTTCTGCGGCAAGTCGCAGCATGAAGTCCGCAAGCTGATTGCCGGCCCCACCGTGTTCATCTGCGATGAATGCGTCGAACTGTGCAACGACATCATCCGCGAGGAAATCAAGGGCGGGGTCGCCGCGCGCAAGGACGGCGCGGTGCCGACGCCGCTCGAAATCTGCCAGCACCTCGACAATTATGTGATCGGCCAGAACACTGCCAAGCGCGTGCTGTCGGTAGCGGTCCACAACCATTACAAGCGCCTCGCCAATTCGGGCCGCGGCGATGATGTCGAACTGGCGAAGTCGAACATCCTGCTCGTCGGCCCGACGGGCAGCGGCAAGACCTTGCTCGCGCAGACGCTTGCGCGCTTCCTCGACGTGCCTTTCACCATGGCCGATGCGACGACCCTCACCGAAGCCGGCTATGTCGGCGAGGATGTCGAGAATATTATCCTCAAGCTGCTCCAGGCGTCCGACTATAATGTCGAAAAGGCGCAGCGCGGCATCGTCTATATCGACGAAATCGACAAGATCAGCCGCAAGGCCGAGAATCCCTCGATCACCCGCGACGTGTCGGGTGAAGGCGTGCAGCAGGCGCTGCTCAAGCTGATGGAAGGCACGACCGCGAGCGTGCCGCCGCAGGGCGGGCGCAAGCATCCGCAGCAGGAATTCCTGCAGGTCGACACGACCAACATCCTGTTCATCGCGGGCGGCGCCTTTGCCGGCCTCGAAAAGATCATCGGCGACCGCCTGCAGGGCAAGTCGATCGGTTTCGGCGCGCATGTCGCCGGCCCCGACGAACGCCGCGCGGGCGAGGTGCTCAAGAATATCGAGCCTGAAGATCTCCTCAAGTTCGGCCTGATCCCAGAATTCGTCGGCCGCCTGCCGGTGATCGCAACGCTCGAGGATCTCGACATCGACGCGCTGGTCAAGATTCTGGGCGAACCCAAGAATGCGCTGATCAAGCAGTACAAGAAACTGTTCGATCTCGAAGAAGTCGCGCTGACCTTCACCGATGACGCGCTGGTCGCGGTCGCCAAAAAGGCGATTGAACGCAAGACCGGGGCACGCGGGCTGCGCTCGATCGTCGAGGCGATCCTGCTCGACACCATGTTCGACCTGCCCGACCTGACCGACGTGATCGAAATCGTCGTCGACAAGGATGTTGTCGAAGGCCGCAAGGCACCGGTGCGCGTCTATGCCGACAAGGCGAAGGAAGCGGGCGACGCCGCCTGAGTCGAGTCGCGGCGCGCACCCGCACCGCGGTTTCGCCCCTGCCAATGTTGCATTGCAGCAACAGTTGCACGAAAAAACGCAGCGCTGCCTGTCGATAATTCTGCGACAGCGACGGAAATTCGCGCTTTTTTGACCTTTTCGCGTACCAGCCCGCCCACGCGGCTTGCACTGTCACATTTGCTGTCACAATCGTGCCACATGCGGGCTTCAGGGGCGCTCGCAGGTCAAGCGCGCCCCAAGCCGCGCGCCTGCCGAATGCCACAATCAAGGGGACAACCTGTCATGAATTTCCGAAACACGCTCGCCGCTGGCGCCGCGCTGCTTCCGCTTGCGCTGCTTTCCACGCCGGCCTTTGCCCAGTCGACGGGCTCGGTCGATTTCGAAAACGAAATCGTCGTCACCGGCACCTCGGCGCAGGACGTCGCCGGCATCCAGTCGCCCGATACGTCGAAGGCGAAGTCGGTTCTGGGTCAGGAAGTGATCGCGCGTCAGAACCCCGGTCAGACCATTCTCGACACCATCAACCTGGTCCCGGGCGTCGTCTTCACCAACAATGACGCTTATGGTTCGTCGGGCGGTCAGCTGACCATCCGCGGCTTTTCGGCCGACCGCATCAGCCTGACCTTCGACGGCGTTCCGCTGAATGACTCGGGCAACTATGCCATCTATTCGAACCAGCAGCTCGATCCTGAACTGATCGAACAGGTCAACGTCAACCTCGGTTCGACCGACGTGGACAGCCCGACCGCCGCGGCAACCGGCTCGACCGTCAACTATCGCACGATGACCCCGACCGAAGATTTCGGCGTGAAGGTCTCGGGTTCGGCGGGCGAGTACAGCTTCTTCCGCGTTTTCGGCCTGATCAACACCGGCGAATTCACGCCGTTCGGCACCCGCGCCTTCGTCTCGGCTTCGAGCGCATCGAACGACAATCCGTTCAACAACTATGGCCGCATCCGCAAGAAGCAGTTCAACGGCCGCATCTGGCAGCCGATCGGCAGCAACGGCGACTTCATCTCGGTGGCCGGTCACTATAACGAGAACCGCAACAACTTCTTCGGTTCGCTGCCGCTGCGCCTCGACGCCAACCGCGTTGTCGGTTCGGGTTCGGGCAACCGCTTCCCGATGAACAACGACGAGCGCGAATATAACATCAACTATCCGTGCACCACGACTGCAACTGTCACGCCGGGCGCTGCCGATTCGGCGTCGTCGTGCGGTACCGAGTTTGACCGTCGCTATAACCCGTCGAACACGGGTAACATCCGCGGCGCGTCGAAGTTCACGCTTTCCGAAGGCGTAACCCTTACCGTCGATCCGAGCTACCAGTATGTGAAGGCCAATGGCGGCGGGACCGTCAATGCGCGCGAACGGCTCAACAATGGCCTCGCTGGCTACATCGGCGGCCGTCCTTATTTCGGCATGGACCTCAACGGCGACGGCGACCTGCTCGACGAAGTTGCGGTGCTGGCACCCAGCCAGACGCAGACCCATCGTTATGGCGTGATCGCTAACCTGCGCTGGGACATTGCAGAGGGTCACACGGTTCGCATCGGCTACACCTTCGACCGCGCGCGTCACCGTCAGACGGGACAAGTCGGCTTCCTGCAG
>NZ_MEFH01000221.1:4357-6569 GCF_001725095.1 Sphingopyxis sp. SCN 67-31
TCAATGGCGAGCCGATCGACGTGTTCCCGGTCAACGACGGTGCAACCGACGTTACCGGCGGCGTTCTGCAGAAGCGTGACCGCCTCTCCTATGCAACGCTCAACCAGATTTCCGGCGAGTATCGCGGGGAGTTTATGGATGGCAGCCTCGTTACGACGCTCGGCATTCGCGCGCCGTTCTTCCGGCGTAATCTGAACAACTATTGCTTCACGACGAGCGACTCGGGCTTCGTCGACTGCTTTGGTCAGGGCGACCCGCGCAACGCGACCTATGCAGCTGCGAACCCGGCGGTTCAGGGCCCGCAGCAGCGTGTGCTCAAGTATGACGACATTCTTCCGAACGTCGGCCTGCTGTTCAAGCCCAGCAACCGGATCTCGGTGTTCGCGAACTATTCGAAGGGCCTGCAGGTTCCGGGCACGGACTCGCTTTACAACGCCTTCTTCTTTGCACCGAACACCGCATCGGCGCGTCCGAACCCTGAAAAGTCGGATAACTTCGACCTTGGCGTTCGCTATCGCACCGGCCAGGTTCAGGCGCAGCTTTCGGGCTGGTTCACGAAGTACAGCGATCGTCTCGCTTCGGCCTATGATCCCGTCACCGAACGCAACGTCTACCGTAACCTTGGTCGTGTCGACAAATATGGCATCGACGGCAGCGTTGCCTTCCAGCCGATCCCGGAACTGGCTCTCTACGCCTTTGGCTCGTGGATGAAGTCGGAGATCAAGGACAATGTCCAGGCTGGCAGCTGCACCGCGGTCAATACTGCCATCGGTTGCGCCGCGATCGGCGATCCGCTGTTCGCCCAGACTGCCGGCAAGCGTGAATCGGGTTCGCCCGAATATACGTTCGGCGGCTCGGTCCGCGGAACGCTGGGGCCGGTCGAACTGGGTATCACCGGCAAGCGCACGGGCGGCCGGTTTATCTATGACACCAATCTGCCGATCTATGCGGGTACGCAGGCTGCACCGACGATTGTCTATCCGGCGAAAACCAACGCCTATTGGCTGGTCAACCTCGATGCGCGCCTGAGCCTGGAGTTTCTGGGTCTGAACGACAAGACCTTCTTCCAGCTCAACGTCTACAACCTGTTCGACAATCTCTATGTCGGCTCGTACACGACCAGCCTGAATCAGGGCGGCGTTCTGGGTTCGGGCCTCGTGACCGCCAACCCGGGCTCGGTTCCCTTCGCCCAGATCGGCGCGCCGCGCACGATCAGCGGCACGCTGACCGTCGGCTTCTAAGCCCCCGGCAGTATACGAAAATCAGGGCGCGGGAGGAAACTCCCGCGCCCTTTTTCGTTCCGCATAGCCCCAAAGGGCGTGGCGATTTTGAGGTGGGAAGCGGACGTTGCGGTGAGCCGCTTTGTGTACCCCGGCGAAAGCCGGGGTCCAGAGCGTCGAGCGCTGACGTCGGTGCCGTAAAGCCCTGGGCCCCGGCCTTCGCCGGGGAACACATATAGACGCTGGGCTCCACCTCAGTCGTCATTCCGGACTTGATCCGGGATCCATCATTCCGACGCGGCGTGAACGGATCCCGGATCAAGTCCGGGATGACGATGAGGAAGATGTCCGCAATCGGTCGTTAGCGGCCGTCTGCACGGCCTTCCACTCAGGCGCCGGCGATGCGCCGCGCCGTGTCCTGGACCAAGGCAATCATGTTGGGGACGCCCTGCGTGCGGCGGGAGGTAAAATGCTTCGACAACTCAAACCGTTCAAGCGTTCGGGGAATATCAATGCTGGCGACCTCAGCCGCTGGCTTATCCTGAATTGCCGAAAGGATCAGAGCAATGATTCCTTTGGTTAATTCGGAATCGCTGTCCGCGAGGAAGTGCAAACGATCAGACCCGACGGACAGCGGATACACCCACACCTGAGCAATACAACCGCGCACCTTTGTATTTTCGGTCTTAAGTGCGGCAGGCATCGGCTCCAAAGCCCTGCCCAACTCGATAATCAACCGATGTCGATCATCGCGATCGTCGAGGAAGTCATATTCTTCGAAAATGTCGTCGAGGCTGCGCATGGTCGCGGCCGTGGCAGAAAGCGCGTTGGAAGGAAAGCCTCTCGCGGCGTCAGGCTGATCAAAGATCGACCCCCGCTGCAATGGCTTCGAGCTTGCGCAGCCGTTCCTTGAGGTCGGCGATCTCGATCCGCGATCCGGCGTTCGGCACCGCAGGGTCCTGGCCGACGCTGTGGCAGATGGCGAGTTCTTC
>NZ_MEFH01000222.1:0-6827 GCF_001725095.1 Sphingopyxis sp. SCN 67-31
CCGGGCCTCGGCGACGTGCCGATCCTGGGCATGCTGTTCAAATCGGACAGCTTCCGCCGCGGCGAAACCGAACTGGTGATCGTGGTTACGCCCTATCTCGTCAAGCCGGTGTCGGCGAACGAGATCAAGCTGCCGACCGATGGCTATCAGGACGCAAGCGACCTTCAGCGTCTGCTGCTCAATCAGCAGACCGATGGCGTGACGGGCGGCGATCGTCCCAAACCGCGCCTCGACACCTCGGTGAACGATGCCGACCGGCCGCGCGCGGGTTCGCCCGATGCGGCGCCCGGCTTCAACCTCAAGAAGTGATGCTGGCAAACAGGAGCAACGTGATGAAGAAAATCGCAACTTGGACCGTCCTGGCGCTGGCAACCACTCTCGCCGGCTGCGCAGGCGCCGCGAACAGCAATCGCAGCCTTGAATCGGTGCATCAGCCGGTCGTGCGTAACGATATCTACCAGTTCGACGTCGCGGCGGCAGGCGGTGACCTCGCCCCCAGCGAGCAAGGCCGTCTGCAGGGCTGGCTCGATGCCATGAACGTCCGTTACGGCGACCGTATCGCGATCGAGGACCCGTCGGCCTATGGCAGCAGCGGCGCGAAGGAAACGATCCGCGAGATGGTCGAACGCCGCGGCCTGCTGCTCAGCGGCGATGTGCCGGTGACGACGGGCGCGGTCGCGCCGGGCTATGTTCGCGTGATCGTGACGCGCGCTTCGGCTTCGGTGCCGAGCTGCCCCAACTGGTCGAGCCGTTCGGCGATCAACGTCAACAACGCGACCTCGGCCAACTATGGCTGCGCGACGAACAGCAATCTGGCCGCGATGGTCGCCGATCCCAACGATCTGATCAAGGGCACCAGCGAGCGCGACAATGATCCGACGACCGCGACCCGAGCGATCAAGACCTATCGCGACAAACCGCCGACGGGCGCAGGCGACCTGCGCGGACAGGCGACCAGCAACAGCGGAGGAAGCCAGTGAACGCGCCTTTCAAAGCAGCCGGGCTGCGTGACCCGTTCAACGCCTTTGTGTGCGACGACGATACGCTGGAGCTGATCCGCGTCGCCGCCGCCGACATGGGCTGGCCCATCGAGAAGTGCAACAAGGGAGGCCTGCGCAACGCGGTGCAGTCGCTGTCGGTCTCTGCGAGCCCGAATATCCTGTTCGTCGACATGTCCGAGTCGGGCGATCCGATCAACGACATCAACGCGCTGGCCGAGGTCTGCGAACCCGGCACCGTCGTCATCGCGGCGGGCCAGGTCAACGACGTTCGCCTCTATCGCGATCTCTTGTCGAGCGGCATTCAGGATTACCTCCTGAAACCGCTGTCGCTCGATCAGGTCCGCGACGCGCTGACCAATGCGCAGGCGATCCTTTCGGCCCCCAAGCATGCCGACATGCATGACGACAAGCCGCACCACATGATGGCGGTCGTCGGCGTGCGCGGCGGCGTCGGCGCCTCGATGGTGTCGACCTCGCTCGCCTGGGCGATCAGCGAACAGGCCGACCGCCAGACCGCGCTGCTCGACCTCGACGTGCATTTCGGCACCGGTGCGCTGACGCTCGATCTCGAACCCGGCCGCGGGCTGATCGACGCGATCGACAATCCCAGCCGTATCGACGGGCTGTTCATCGAACGCGCCATGGTGCGCGCCTCGGACAAGCTCAGCCTGCTGTCGGCCGAAGCGCCGATCCACCAGCCGGTGATGACCGACGGTTCGGCCTTCTATCAGCTCGAGGAAGAGCTGCGGAACGCGTTCGAGATGACGATCGTCGATATTCCGCGTCAGGTTCTCATCCCCTTCCCGCACCTCGTGTCGGAATGCGGGACGATCCTGCTCGTCACCGACGTCACGCTGGCTTCAGCGCGCGATACGATCCGTCTCCTGTCGTGGTTCAAGCAGAATGTGCCGGGCGCGCGCGTCGTGCTCGTCGCGAACAAGTTCCAGACCACGATCGGCGAATTGTCGCGCAAGGAGTTCGAATCGTCGATCGAGCGCGCGATCGATATCGTGGTCCCCTTCGACCCCAAGCTTGTCGCGCAAGCGGCCAAGCTCGGCAAATCCTATGCCGAGGTGTGCAAGGGAACCAAGGCCGGCCAGGTCTGGGCCAATCTGACGCGCGTCATCCTAGACGGGGCCGATGCCGAAGCCGAAGAGGTGGCACCGGCGAAAGCAAAATCGGGCAGCTCGCTGCTCGGCAAGCTGGGCGGTCTGGGTACGCTCGTCAAAAAAGGCGCGAAATAAGCACGTGACGGGGGCTGGCGCAGGCCGGCCCCCGCCGCGACCACAGCGGGAACGGGGCAAAGGGCGATCATGAACCTGCCAATCATCCTAACATTCGGCGCCGCGTTGCTGGCGGTCGGCATGCTGGCGCTGGCTTTTGCCGGACCTTCTGCCGGCAAGGCCAAGACCCGCCGCCTGTCGTCGGTGAAGGATCGCCACGCGGCTTCGACCGAGGCGGTCGTCGCGGCCCAGATGCGCAAGACGATCGCAGCCGCTGGCAATAGCGGCAACACCAGCATCAGCAGCCTGATGCCGCGGCGCGAATTGATGGAACTGCGCCTTCGCCGGACCGGCAAGGGCTGGACGCTCAGCAAATATATGTTCGCGTCGATGGCATTGTTCGTCGTCGTTGCGGGCGGCATGCTGTCCGTGCGTGCGCCTTTCATGCTGGCGCTGATGTTCGGGCTGCTCGCCGGGGTGACTTCCGCATATGGTGGTCGGGCGGATCATCAAAAAGCGCGTCCTCAAATTCAATGCGCGTTTTCCCGACGCGATCGACCTGCTCGTTCGCGGCCTGAAATCGGGGCTTCCCGTGACCGAAACCTTTCAGGTGGTGAGCCAGGAACTGCCCGGCCCCGTCGGCGAGGAGTTTCGCGGGATCGTCGAACGCATCCGCATCGGCAACACGATGGAACAGGCGTTGCAGGAATCGGCAGAAATGCTGGGCACGCCCGAATTCCAGTTCTTCTGCATCACCATTGCGATCCAGCGCGAAACGGGCGGCAATCTTGCCGAAACGCTGGCCAATCTGTCGGACGTGCTGCGCAAGCGCGCGCAGATGAAGCTGAAGATCAAGGCGATGTCTTCGGAAGCCAAGGCTTCGGCCTATATCGTCGGCGCCCTGCCGTTCTTCGTCTTCGGCGTCGTCTGGTCGATGAACCCCGGCTATCTTCAGGGCTTCTTCTTCGAACAGCGGCTGATCGTCGCTGGCCTGGGCGGTCTGGTGTGGATGAGCATCGGCGCCTTCATCATGTCGCGCATGATCTCGTTCGAAATCTGAGGAAGGACGCAGCATGAACAGCACCCTCCTCCTCACCGCCTTCTCCGGAGCGCAGCCCGGCCCGACGCTATTGGGCGTCGACGTCGTCTGGGCCTCGACCATGCTCGTTGCGGTCGGCATCTTCGCGGTCATGGTGGCCATTTACGGCGCGCTGACCGTTCGCGACCCGATGGCGAAGCGCGTGAAGGCGCTCAACGATCGCCGCGAACAGCTGAAGGCGGGGATCACCGCCTCGACCGCCAAGCGCCGCGCGCGCCTCGTCCGCAAGAACCATACCGCCGACAAGATGCGCACCTTCCTCGGCAAGCTGCAGGTGCTGCAGGACAGCCAGATCAAGGAAGTGCAGCAAAAGCTGGCGCAGGCCGGCATCCGGTCGAAGGATCTGGCCGTCGCGGTCATTTTCGGCCGCCTCGTCCTGCCGATCGTCTTCGGCGGTATCGCGGCATTGCTCATCTATTGGGTCGACATGTGGCCCGACCTGACGCCGTTCAAGCGTTCGGGCGCGACGATGGCCATGCTCATCCTCGGTTACAAGGCGCCCGACCTGTTCATCCAGAACAAGCGGCAAAAGCGCACCGACGCGATCCGCAAAGGCCTTCCCGACGCGCTCGACCTGCTGGTCATCTGCGCCGAAGCGGGTCTGACCGTCGACTCGGCCTTTTCCCGCGTGTCGAAGGAACTCGGCCGTGCCTATCCCGAACTGGGCGAGGAATTCGCGCTGACCTCGATCGAACTCGGCTTCCTGACCGAACGGCGGCAAGCGTTCGAAAATCTGGCGTATCGCGTGAACCTCGAATCGGTGAAGGGCGTGGTCACCACCATGATCCAGACCGAGAAATACGGGACGCCGCTTGCCAGCGCGCTGCGGGTCCTGTCGGCGGAATTCCGCAACGAACGCATGATGCGCGCCGAAGAAAAGGCCGCGCGCCTGCCCGCGATCATGACGGTACCGCTGATCCTGTTCATCCTGCCGGTGCTGTTCATCGTTATCCTGGGCCCGGCGGCCTGCTCGCTCAGCGATGCAATGTCGGGCGGCAGTCTCGGCGGCGGCAAGCCCTGACGAACGCCGCATCGCAAACCCAACAAAAAAGGGGCGGGATCATTCCCGCCCCTTCTTTTTTGCCGCCGGCGCGTCAGGCGACCGTCTGTTCGATCGCTCCGAAGATGCTGTGGTGGCGCTCGTCGTCCATCCAGATCCGCACCGTATCGCCTGCCTGCATGAAGGGCGTTTTCGCCTCGCCGTCGCGGATCGTCTCGACCGTCCGCACCTCGGCAAGGCAGCTGTAGCCGAGCCCGCCCTCGCCGATCGGTTTGCCGGGTCCGCCATCGGCGTCGCGGTTCGACACCGTCCCCGATCCGATGATCGTCCCCGCGCGCAGGTCGCGCGTTTTCGCGGCATGGGCGATCAGCTGGCCGAAGTCGAAGGTCATGTCGACGCCGGCATCGGCGCGGCCGAGCGGCTGGCCGTTGAGGTCGACGCACAGCGTGCCGTGCAGCTTGCCGTCCTGCCACCGATCGCCGAGCGCGTCGGGTGTAACGAACACCGGCGACATCGCACTCGACGGCTTCGACTGGAAAAAGCCGAAGCCTTTGGCCAGTTCGCCGGGGATCAGCCCGCGCAGCGACACGTCGTTGGTCAGGCCGACGAGCAGAATGTGGCTCCGCGCCGTTTCGGCATCGACGCCCATCGGCACGTCGCCGGTGACGACCACCACCTCGGCCTCCATGTCGCAGCCCCACGCCGGATCGCCGAGCGGGATCGGATCGCGCGGCGCCAGAAAGGCATCGCTGCCGCCCTGATACATCAGCGGATCGTGCCAGAAACTTTCGGGCATTTCGGCGCCGCGCGCCTGCCGCACCAGCGCGACATGGTTCACATAGGCGCTGCCATCGGCCCATTGATAGGCGCGCGGCAGCGGCGAAGCGGCGTCGCGCTCGTGAAAGCGCTCGCGCGGGATCGCCTCGTGATTGATGTCCTCGGCAAGCGCCTTCAGCCGCGGCGCCGTTTCCGCCCAGTCGTCAAGCGCCGCCTGCAGCGTCGGCGCGATATGGGTCGCATCGGCATACCAGGCGAGGTCGTCCGAAACGACGACGAGCCGGCCGTCGCGCCCGGCTTTCAGCGAAGCTAGTTTCACATCTGTCCCTTTGTCTGCGATGCCGGCGAACCATCATCGCAAAGGGGGGAGCGACGATCAGCGCGGCATCTGGATGGATGCGAAACAGGTAAAGCCGCTCTGCCCCGCCTGCAAGCGCCGGATATATTGCAGATAGGCCTGCGACTGGTTGTAGCTGGTGCCTGGCAGCGTCTGGCCGCGAAAGGCGCGCTTGACTTCCTCGCCGGTGAACGGCCGCGGCGCGCCCGGAAACGCCCCCTGGGTCCCCGGCGGAACTAGCTTGCCCGCCGCGTCGATATAGCGGCCGGCGGCCGATGCGTCGGGCACCGGAATCTGGCAGTTCATCACCGATACCGCGGTCTGTGCAAAGGCGGGGCGGATGGTCAGCGCCGCCGACACGCCGACCGCGCCGAGCGCGAGCATCTTGCGCCGCGAGGGAACGGCTTCGTCGCCGGTCGCGGGCGCTTCGTTCGGGATGTCGCTGTTTTCCATGGCCGCGCATTAAACCAGTGAAGCCTCTAGGAAAAGCAAAAGACCGGCCGCCTCCCGCGCCCTTCCCGCTTTGGGACAGGCTGCGCCGCGATGGTAACCCGATGCACCGCCCCGCGAAGCGCCTTGCGCGCCGCGCCGCTTCGTGCGAGGCGCAGCGTCGATGTTCGACCGCCTGTCCAGCCTGGTTGCGGCGCTGACGCTTGTCGCCGTCGCGGCGATTTTCGCGGCGCTTGTCGGCGGCGACCTCGCCTCGATCGCGATCCTGGCACTCGCAGGGGCGCTCGGCGCTGTCCTTGTTTATGGCGCACAGCCGCCGCCCGCCGCGACGCAGCCTGTCGCCGCCTCTCCGGTCCCCGCCGAACCGCCGCTGCTGCTGCGCCATCCCGATTTCACCCGCTGGGCCGATCAGGAGCGCGAACCGGTGCTGGGGGTAATCGACAATGTCGTCGCCATCGCCAACGATGCAGCGGTCCGCCTGCTCGGACGCCACATCGTCGGCGCCGACATCCGCACCGCGATCCGCCATCCGGTGGCGGCCGAATGGCTGTCGGCTGGCGACGTCGACACGGGCGCGATGACCGTCGATCTCGCCGACTATCCGCGGCCCGGCCAGCGCTGGACAATGCGGATCGCGACACTGTCGCACGGCGGCCGCATCATCTTTCTGTCCGACCGCTCGGCGATCGATGCCGCCGACCGCATGCGGTCCGATTTCGTCGCCAACGCCAGTCACGAACTGCGCACGCCGCTTGCCGCGATCCTGGGCTATGTCGAGACATTGCAGGACATGAACGACGAGGCCGACGCCCCGACGCGCAACCGTTTCCTCGCGATCATCGAGCGCGAGGCGCGGCGGATGCAGCAGCTCGTCATCGACCTGCTATCGATCTCGCGCGTCGAAGCCGATCGCTTCCGCCGCCCGACCACCCCGGTCGAT
>NZ_MEFH01000223.1:0-8012 GCF_001725095.1 Sphingopyxis sp. SCN 67-31
GGGTGCCACCGCCTCGGCCCGGTCGCCCGACAGGATCGTCGCATCGATTCCCTCGGCCGCCAGCGCGTCGATTGCGGCGCGTGCGTCGGGGCGAAGCTGATCGGCGAAGCGGATCGTCGCCAGCGGATCGCCGTCGATGGCGAGTTCGGTGGCCAGCGCGGTGCCCGCCGCGGGGCTTTGCGGGCGGCCGAGCGTGACCTTGTGCCCATGCCAGTCCGCCTCGATACCGAAGCCCGGCGTTTCGCGTATATTCTGGACCGTTTCGGGCACCACGCCCAGCGCCGACAAGCCGCGCGTCAGCGCTTCGCTGAGCGGGTGACGGCTGGCCTGCGCCAGCGCGAGGAGCAGCGGGCGATGGGCGGGATCGACGGCGTCGAGATCGGTGGCGACCGGCCGGCCGAGCGTCAGCGTCCCCGGCTTGTCGATCAGCGCCCGGTCGACCTCGGCCATGCGTTCGAGCGCCGAGCCGTCCTTGATCAGCACACCGACCCGCATCAGCGCCCCCGCTGCGACGATCTGCGCCGCCGGAACCGCAAGGCCGAGTGCGCAGGGGCAGGTGATGATGAGCACCGCGACCGCGATCAGGAGGCTATGATGCCAGCCTGCGCCCGCGATCATCCAGCCCGTGAATGCGAGCAGCGCGAGCGTGTGGACCGCGGGCGCATAGAAGCGTGCGGCGCGATCGGCGATGCGGACATAGCGCGACTTGCCCTGCGCTGCTTCGCCCATCAGCCGCGCGATATCCGCGATGGCGGTGTCGGAGCCCGCGGCGGTGATCCGGACGCGGATCGGCGCGCCGAGATTGAGCGTACCGGCGTGGACATGGTCGTCGACATGCACCGCCTGCGGCGCGCTTTCGCCGGTGAGCAGCGACAGGTCGATCTGGCTCGACCCCGCGACGATGACCCCGTCGGCGGCAAGCCGTTCGCCGGCGGCGACCAGCATCACCATGCCCGGCTGAAGCGCGGTCGCATCGACCCAATGGCCGCTGCCTTCGCCGCGCAGCACCGTCGCGCCGGTGCCCATGTTGCGGAGCAGGGCGGTAACGCCGCCGCGGGCGCGGTCGCGCATCACGCTGTCGAGCCAGCGTCCGCAGAGCAGGAAGAAGAGGAGCATGACGACGCCGTCGAAATAGGCGTGCTGGCCGTGCGTCGCGGTTTCGTAGACGCTGAGCGCGCTGGTGATGACGACGCCGATGCTGATCGGCACGTCCATATTGGTCCCGCCGTGGCGCAGCGCGCGCCATGCCGAGCGGAAGAAGGGGCGCCCCGAATAGGCGACGGTCGGCAGCGCGATCGCCGCCGACAGCCAGTGGAACAGGTCGCGCGTCGCGCCCTCGGCGCCCGACCAGACCGATACCGACAGCAGCATGACGTTCATCATCGCGAAGCCCGCGACGGCCACCGCACGCAGCAATTCGCGGCTGCTCGCCGCTTCGGGATCGCCTTCGCCGGGGGCGTCGCCGATCGGATGCGCCTCGAACCCCAGCAGCGCGAAGGCGCCAACCAGATCGGGCGTCTCGGCGTCGGGGGTGCAGGCGATATGGACGCGCTTTTCCGTGAAGTTCACGCGCGCCGAAGCGATGCGCCGGTCGCGGACCAGCCCTTGTTCAAGCTTCGAGATGCAGCCCGCGCAGCGGATATCGGGAACCGCGAAGTCGCGCTCGACCAGTGGCGAGGCGGTGGCGACGCTCATTGCAGATCGATCCGGTAGCGGGCCTCGTCGGCGCCGTGCCGGACCGAAAGGTCGAGCCGCCAGCGGCCTGCCGGCACCGTTTCGCGCGAGATCAGGCGGCCGTCCGCTGCCGGCGCGAAATGCACCGCGCGCGCCGGCAACTGGCCGAGCGGGTGGCTGAGCGTCGCGGTCGTGGTCAGCCCGTCGAGCGGCTTGCCCTGGCTGCCGACGGCGAGTTCGATGTGGCGGTCGGCATCGAGCGTGGCGCTCTTGTCCCAGCCCAGCCGGTCCTGCGCGGCGGCGCGGGCAAGCCATTCATTGTAATGCTGGCTCGCGACATAGCTGTTTTCGACCACGGTGCCGCCGAAAGTCGAGAGGGCAAAACGCGCCATGACGATGTTCACGGTGATGACGACCGCGAAGAAGGCGACGAGGATCGTCGTCATGTGCCAACCGGTGAAGCGGCGCGCCTTGTTCATTGTCCGGGCTCCTGATTGTCGGCCGGCGGCCGGTCGAACTGGATGGTTTCGCTGTCGCCGCGCGGATCGCCGTCGAGGCCGCGCGTCGCGATCGTGAAATCCTGCCGCGCCGCGCCCGCGGCGGGGGCGGCGACGAACAGCTTGACGCGGGTGACGCTGTCGGGCGCGAGAGTCAGCGTAATCCGCTGCGCCGCCGTGACGCGCGAGCCCTCCTCGGTCCACAGCGCGGCATCCTTGAGCCCGCTGACCGTCACTTCGACCGCGCGCGGGCGCGTTTCCATGTTGCGCAGCTTGAGCGTGTAATTGTTGCGGATATGCCCGTCCGAAAGCTGGACGTAGAGCGGGCTGCGTTCGTGCTGGACGGCGAGGTCGAGCCGCGTGCGCTGGCCCAGCGTGAACAGCATGGCGGCGCCGATCGCGCACCAGATCGAAAAATAGATGATCGTACGCGGGCGAAACAGCGTCTTGCGCACGGGGCGCGCCGTGCCGCCGGCCTTTTCCGCCGCGACATCCTCGAGCGTGCAATAGTCGATCAGGCCGCGCGGACGGCCGACCTGCGCCATCACCCCGTCGCAGGCGTCGATGCACAGCGCGCAGGTGATGCAGCCGATCTGCGGTCCTTCGCGAATGTCGATGCCGGTGGGGCAGACCGCGACGCACTGGTTGCAATCGATGCAGTCGCCGAAGGCGCCGGGGTGCGCCATCGCCTTCTTGGTGCTGCCGCGCGGTTCGCCGCGCCACTCGCGATAGGTCACGAGCAGCGACTTTTCGTCCATCATCGCGGTCTGGATACGCGGCCAGGGGCACATGTAGATGCACACCTGTTCGCGCATGAAGCCGCCGAGGACGAAAGTCGTCGCGGTCAGCACCGCAACGGTGCCATAGGCGACCGGTGCCGCCTGGCCGGTCCAGAAGTCATGCGTCAGCGTCGGCGCATCGGCGAAATACATGATCCATGCGCCGCCGGTCCAGAAGGCGATGGTCAGGTAGATCGCATATTTGAGCGCGCGCTTGCCGATCTTCTCGGCGGTCCACGGCCCCTGCGCGAGGCGGATCTGTGCGTTGCGATCGCCGTCGACCAGCCGGTCGACATGCTGGAACAGGTCGGTCCACACGGTCTGCGGACAGGCATAGCCGCACCAGGCGCGGCCTACCGCGCTCGTCACCAGAAACAGGCCGATGCCCGCCATGATGAGCAGCCCGGCGACATAATAGAATTCGTGCGGCCAGATTTCGATCTGGAACATGTAGAAGCGCCGGTGCGCAAGATCGACGAGCACCGCCTGGTCGGGTGCATAGGGGCCGCGGTCCCAGCGGATCCATGGCGTCCCGTAATAGATCGCCAGCGTCACCGCCATGATTGCCCATTTCAGACGGCGGAAGGGGCCGTCCACCCGCTTGGGATAGACGGCCTTCCGGGCGGCGTAGAGCGACGTCTTGCCGCCGGTCAGATCGTCAGGGCTGGCCATCGGCTCCCTGTCCTTCCGGGGCGGCTGCGGCGACCGCCGCGGGTGCCGGCGCCTTTTCGCCGCCGCCCAGCGAATAGACATAGGCGGCGAGCATCTTGATCGTCACCGGATCGAGCCGTTCGCCCCAGTGCGGCATCACGCCGTTGCGCGGCTGGTTGATCGTCGCGGCCAGGCTGGCGCGATCGCCGCCATAGAGCCAGATGGCGTCGGTCAGCTTGGGCGCGCCGACGCTGCGGCCGCCTTCGCCGCCCGCGCCGTGACAGACCGCGCAATTGGCCGAGAAGAGCGCCGCGCCGCGCGCCGACGAGGCGCTGGGCTTTTCCTGACGGCTGATGACGCGCACATGGCTGACCAGATCGTCGATCTGCCTGGCGTCGAGGATGCCGTCGCGGCCGAAAGCGGGCATCTGGCTGATCCGCGTCGTCTTCACGTCGGGATTCCGGATGCCGTTGGTGATCGTATAGTGGATCGCGGCGAGGTCGCCGCCCCACAGCCAGTCGTCGTCGGTCAGATTGGGATAGAGCTTCTTGGATAGAGCTTCTTTACACCGGCGCCGCCGGCACCGTGGCACTGGACGCAATGGACGCGGAACGCTGCGCCCCCGCCCTGGATCGCGGCCTGCATCAGTTGCGGCCGGGCGGGCAGTTCGGCGATCGGGGTGGCGGCGATCGCGTTGACGATCGGCGCCCGCCGCTGCGCCTCGGCGGCGAGCTCCTTTTCGAGCTGGCCGCGGCTGCTCCAGCCGAGCACGCCCTTGGTCGCGCTGTGCACCATCGGCCAGGCGGGATAGAGGATCGCGTAGCCGAGCGCCCAGATGATGGTGAGGTAGAAGGTCCACAGCCACCACCGCGGCAGCGGGGTGTTGAGCTCCTCGATCCCGTCCCATTCATGGCCGACCGTGCTCGTGCCGGTGGCTTCGTCGATGCGCCTTTTGTCAGCCATGGTCGTCGTCCTCGAAGATCATCGTTGCGGCCTCGCGATTGCGGTCGCCAGCGCCCTTGCGAAAGGGCCAGGCGATCAGGCCGAGGAACAGCAGGGCCATGCCAAGCAGGCCCCAGCTGTCGGCGAAGTGCCTCAAATCATTATAGGTCATGGCGCCTTCCCCTGCGGGGCGTCGGCGACATGCGCCTGCTCCTGCGGCGCGGCCTTTTCGACATCGACGAGCGTGCCGAGCATCTGGAGATAGGCGACGAGCGCGTCCATTTCGGTCAGACGGGTCGGATCGCCGTCGAAATCGCGAACCTGCGCCTTGGGATAGCGTTTCTGCAGATCGGCGGCCGAGGCGGGATCGACCTGCGCCTTCAGATCCTCGTTCGCCTTGGCGATGTCCTCTTTCGTATAGGGGACGCCGACGCGATAGAGCGCGGTCAGGTCGTTGCGCAGATCATCGGTCTTGAGGTCGTTTTCGGCGAGGAAGGCATAGGGCGGCATGATCGATTCGGGCACGACACTGCGCGGATCGATCAGGTGCGCGCGGTGCCATTCGTCCGAATAGCGGCCGCCGACGCGCGCGAGGTCGGGCCCGGTGCGTTTCGACCCCCATTGGAAGGGATGGTCGTACATGCTTTCCGCCGCCAGGCTGTAGTGGCCATAGCGTTCGACCTCGTCGCGGAAGGGACGGATCATCTGGCTATGGCACAGATAGCAGCCTTCGCGGATGTAGATGTTGCGGCCGGCGAGTTCGAGCGGGGTGTAGGGCCGCATGCCGTCGACCTTTTCGACCGTATTGTCGATCCAGAAGAGCGGCGCGATCTCGACGAGACCGCCGATCGCCACGGTGACGAGCGCGAAGAGGCCGAGAAGGCTGACGTTGCGCTCGAGCTTCTTGTGGCTGAAGCCCTTTTCGGCGGGTTGGGTTGCCATGGTCGGGGCCTCCTTATTCGGCGGGAACGGGCGCGAGCGGGCGATCCGTCGCGGCGTTGTGGGGCGTTTCGGTCATCGGCTTTTCGTCGCGGACGCGGCCGGCGAGCGTGTAGCCGACGTTGATCAGCATGATCACGAAGCCCGACAGGTAGAGCGCGCCGCCGGTGGCCCGGATCAGATACATGGGATGCATCGCGGCAACGCTTTCGGCGAAGCTGTAGACGAGGTAGCCGTCGGGGCCATATTCGCGCCACATCAGCCCCTGCATGATCCCCGCGACCCACATCGAGGCGGCGTAGAAAACGATGCCGACGGTCGCGAGCCAGAAGTGCCAGTTGACCATGCGCAGGCTGTAGAGCCGCGGCCGGCCCCACAGGCGCGGGATGAGATAATAGAGGCTGGCGAAGGTGATCATGCCGTTCCAGCCGAGCGCGCCCGAATGGACGTGGCCGATGGTCCAGTCGGTGTAGTGCGACATGGAATTGACCCATTTGATCGACATCATCGGGCCTTCGAAGGTGCTCATGCCATAGAAGGCGAGCGCCATCACCATCATGCGGATGATCGGGTCGGTGCGGATCTTGTCCCACGCGCCGTTCAGCGTCATCAGGCCGTTGATCATGCCGCCCCAGCTCGGCATCCACAGCATGATCGAAAAGACCATGCCCAGCGTCTGCGCCCAGTCGGGCAGCGCGGTATAGTGCAGATGGTGCGGACCCGCCCAGATATAGAGGAAGATCAGCGACCAGAAGTGGATGATCGACAGGCGATAGCTGTAGACGGGGCGTTCGGCCTGCTTGGGCACGAAATAATACATCATCGCCAGGAAGCCGGCGGTCAGGAAGAAGCCGACCGCATTATGGCCGTACCACCACTGGGTCAGCGCATCCTGGACCCCCGCGAAAGCGGCGTAGCTCTTTGACCCGAAGATCGTGGCGGGCAGCGACAGATTGTTGACGATGTGCAGCATCGCGATCGTCAGGATGAAGCTGAGGTAGAACCAGTTGGCGACATAGATATGCGGTTCGCGGCGCTTGATGATCGTGCCGACGAACACCGCCAGATAGGCGACCCAGACGATGGTCAGCCACAGGTCGACATACCATTCGGGCTCGGCATATTCCTTGCCTTCGGTCACGCCCATCAGATAGCCCGTGGCGGCCAGCACGATGAACAGCTGATAACCCCAGAAGACGAAGCGGGCGAGCGAAGGAAGGGCGAGCCGCGCGCGGCAGGTGCGCTGGACGACGTAAAAGCTCGTCGCGATGAGCGCATTGCCGCCGAAGGCGAAGATCACCGCCGAGGTATGCAGCGGGCGCAGCCGGCCGAAGGTCGTATATTCGAAGCCGAGGTTGAGCGCGGGATAGGCGAGCTGCAGCGCGATATAGAGGCCGGCGAGGAAGCCCGCGGTGCCCCAGAACAGCGTCGCGATCACGCCCCAGCGGATCGGGTCGTCGTCATAGACGCCTTCATCGCCGGGCATTTTCAATATGCCGCGCGCGATGCCGTCGAAATCGGCGCGCGAGACGGTTGCCCACAGAACGGCGAGACAGGCGATCGCGACGATCCCCATATGCACCGCAAAGGGCGCATCGACCGCCAGCGCCGCCATTACGAGCGCGAGAATGGCCAGCGCCAGCCAGCCACCCGCCTTTAAAACCACACCGTCCATATTGCTTGTCCCTGCTTGGCGCGGTCCCTTCGACCGCACGGCTGGGAACCGCTCATGGACGGGGGCGGCCGCCAAAACATTGACCAGGATCAAGCAATTTTATCAATGCGCGGCGCGGCGGGCAAGCGCAGGGAGGCGCTCGTCAACGCAAGGAGTCACGACATGAAGACGCATTATCTCTCCCTCGCTGCCCTGGCCGCTGCCATGGTGGTTCCGGGCCAGGCCCAGGCCAAGGCCGGGGACGTTCAGGTGAAGCTGCTCGCGACCCTCGTCGCGCCCGACGGCAAGATCACCGACGTGAAATATGACGGCCTCAGCCTGCCGGCCGGGACGCAGAGCAAGGCGAACGACAATGTCACGCCGACGATCGCGGTCGAATATTTCGTCACTGACAATGTCTCGCTCGAAACCATTGCGGGCGTGACCCAGCATGATGTCGACGGCGCCGGGGCGCTGGCGGGTGCCGAGCTCGTGTCCGACGTCAAGATCATCCCCGCGACGCTGACGCTGAAATATCATTTCGGCCGCGACGGCGGGATTCAGCCCTATGTCGGCGCCGGCCCGAGCTATTTCTTCTTCATCGACGAAAAGCCGGGCGTGACGACGCGCGGGCTGGGCGCAACGCGGCAGAAGATCAACGACAAGTTCGGCGCCGCGGTGCAGGCCGGGATCGATATTCCGGTGAACGACAAGGGGCTGGCGGTCTCGTTCGATGCGAAGCGCTATTTCCTGCGCCCGACCGCGACCTGGTATGCAGGTACGACCGAAGTGCTGCAAACCAAGCACAAGCTCGACCCGTGGGTGATCAGCGCGGGGGTGGCGTTCCGCTTCTGAAGCGGCGCGCGGCGCTGATCG
>NZ_MEFH01000224.1:0-5144 GCF_001725095.1 Sphingopyxis sp. SCN 67-31
CGCCGGGTTGGAGTTGACGAGGACGATGCGATAGCCCTCCTCCTTCAGCGCCTTGATCGCCTGCGTCCCCGAATAGTCGAACTCGCACGCCTGACCGATGACGATCGGGCCGGCGCCGATGACGAGGATGGATTGGATGTCGGTTCTTTTGGGCATTCTATTTTCCGATGTATTTTGCTGCGACAACGCCCAAGACCGCGCCGAGGCCGATCTTCAAAACGTCCCACACACCCTTGCCAATAGGAAGTTTGACTACTCGATCGCGAAGCGTCGGCGTACGTGCTCTTTCTAGGGCGACGCGACGCCTTTCTAGAAGGATGTCCGCCTTACCAATCCCTGCATCAGTGATTCTCAAGAGAATCAAATTTGGTCGTTCACTATCTATGACTCTAGCCGCAAAGCCAGTCGCCATCAGTCGACGTGATGCAGCATCAACCTCTCGACCGTCCTTTGAGCACATAGTCTTAGGATTGCCGGGATTATCCTTGAAGTGTTGCCCTTGCCTCAAAGCAAGGAGCAACTCCTCATCAAGAGGCGCTAGAGTCACGTCAACCCACCCACGAACTTCTCGAACAGGTAGAAGCTGTCCTGCGGCCCCGGGCTCGCCTCGGGGTGATATTGGACGCTGAACGCCTGCTTGCCCGTGATCGCGATGCCGCAGTTCGATCCGTCGAACAGGCTCTTGTGCGTCTCGACCACGCCCGCGGGCAGCGTCGCGGCGTCGACCGCGAAGCCGTGGTTCATGCTGGTGATCTCGACCACGCCGTCTTCCGCGCGCTGCACCGGATGGTTCGCGCCGCGGTGGCCTTGATGCATCTTCACCGTCCTGGCACCGACCGCGATGCCCAGCATCTGGTGGCCGAGGCAGATGCCGAACAGCGGAATGTCGCGGTCGAGCAGCCCGCGGATCACCGGCACCGCATATTCCCCCGTCGCCGCGGGGTCGCCGGGGCCGTTCGACAGGAACACGCCGTCGGGCTTGTGGCTCAGCACCTCGTCCAGCGTCGCGGTCGCGGGAACCACGGTGACGCGCGCGCCGGCCTTCACCAGGTTGCGGAAGATATTGTCCTTCGCGCCATAATCGATCGCGACGACATGCGGGCGCGCATCGCCCCCGGCGCTCGCATAGCCCTGTCCCAGCGCCCACGCGCCGCCGGTCCAGTCGCCCGTGTCCGCGCGGCTGACGCCCTTCGCCAGATCGAGGCCTTCCAGCCCCGGCCACCCCCGCGCCATGGCGAGCAGTTCGTCCACGTCGAACCGGCCGTCGGGGCTGTGCGCGATCACGCCGTTCGGCGCCCCCGCGTCGCGGATGCGGCGGGTCAGCGCGCGGGTGTCGATCCCCGCCAGCCCGATCACGCCCTGATCGGCCATCCATTCGGGCAGCGTCTGGACGCTGCGGAAATTGCTGGGCGCCGTCGGCAGTTCGCGCGTGATGCAGCCCACCGCGCCATGCACGCCGCGCTCCATATCCTCCGGGTTCGCGCCGACGTTGCCGATGTGCGGGAAGGTGAAGGTGACGATCTGCCCGGCATAGCTCGGGTCGGTCAGTATCTCCTGATATCCCGTCATCGCGGTGTTGAAGCAGACCTCGCCCACCGCCGCCCCGGCGGCGCCATAACCGATGCCCCACAGCAGCGTGCCGTCGGCGAGGACGAGTACGCCGGTGGCGCCGGCGGGCTGTTTTGCGGGCGCGACTTCAGGCGCGGCGGACGGGGTGGCTGGTGCCATCGAGCATGCTCCGGTGGGAAGGCTAAACGGCCGATCACCTATGCGCCAAAAAAGTGATTCACAAGCTATCGGATTATGAATCTTCCCGCTAAGGGTGCTCCTTTCCGAAATGGCAGCGCAAGAGGACACGCAATGATTCGTGAGGACATCAAGGCTGCGCAGGTTGCCGCGATGAAGGCCGGCGACAAGGCGCGTCTGGGCACCATCCGGCTGATGCTGGCCAAGATCAAGGATCGCGACATCGAGCTTCGCACCGGCACCCCGCCGGCCGACGACGACGTGCTGGTCGTCGACGTGCTGCAGAAGATGGTCAAGCAGCGGCGCGAATCGATTGCGATGTACGAACAGGGCGGCCGCCAGGAACTCGCCGACGCCGAAGCGGCCGAGGTCGCGGTGATCGAGGATTTCCTTCCCACGCAGCTGGACGAGGACGAAGCCAGGGCCGCGATCGCGGCGATCGTCGCCGAACTCGGCGCGACGAGCGTCAAGGACATGGGCAAGGTCATGGCCGCGGTGAAGGACCGCCACGGCAGCCAGCTCGACATGAGCAAGGCGAGCGGGTGGGTGAAGGCGGCGCTGGGCTGAGAACGGATAAAACCGTCTTCCTTCTTCCGTTCGTGTCGAGCGAAGTCGAGACACCCATCTATCGCGCACGCCTTCGGGGTGTCTCGACTTCGCTCGACACGAACGGGTAGATAGCGGGAATGGCGTTCTGGTCCTACATCCTGCTTTATGCCGATGGGCGATACTATACCGGGCATACGGATGAGCTGGAGCGCCGGATCGCGCAGCACCAGTCGGGGGAGATCGAAGGCTTTACGTCGTCACGATTGCCGGTTCGGCTGATGTGGTCGCAGGACTTCCCGACGCGGACAGAGGCCCTGGAAGCTGAGTTGCGGGTCAAGAAATGGTCACGCGCCAAGAAGGAAGCGCTGATCCGCGGGGATTGGGCAGCCATCAGCCATTTCGCCAAACCGCCCAAAGAGCGCTCCATCGCCCCCTCTTCCGTTCGTGTCGAGCGAAGTCGAGACATGAACGGCAATGGATCCGAGAGTCTGTCCTGATGGCTCTCACCCCGCAATGGCTCGACGAACTGCGCTCGCGCGTCACGCTGTCCACGCTGATCGGGCGGACGGTGAAGATCACGCGCGCGGGGCGCGAGTACAAGGCCTGCTGCCCCTTCCATAACGAAAAGACGCCCAGCTTCACGATCAACGACGAAAAGGGCTTCTATCACTGCTTCGGCTGCGGCGCGCACGGCGACGCTATCCGCTGGATGACCGACCAGCGCGGCCTGTCGTTCATGGACGCGGTCAAGGAACTCGCCGCCGAAGCCGGCATGGAGGTCCCCGCCCCCGACCCGCGCGCCGCGAAGAAGGCCGAGGCGCAGGCCAACCTGCGCGACGTCGTGCAGGCTGCCGCCGACTGGTTCGCGCAGCAGCTCGGCAGCGGCAACGGCGCCCCGGCGCGCGACTATCTGGCGAAGCGCGGCATTTCGGACGCGACCCGCGACGCCTTCGGTTTCGGCCTCGCCCCCGACAGCCGCAGCGCGCTGAAGGAAGCGCTGAAGAAATTCCCCACCGCGATGCTCGTCGAATCCGGGATGCTGATTTCGGTCGACGACAAGGAGCCATACGACCGTTTCCGCGGCCGCCTGATGATTCCGATCCGCGACGCGCGCGGGCGGGTGATCGCGTTCGGCGGGCGCATCCTGGGCGACGGTGAGCCCAAATATCTGAACTCGCCCGACACGCTGCTGTTCGACAAGGGGCGCACCCTGTTCAACCTCGACAAGGCGAGCCCGGCATCTCGCCGCACCGACCGCGTCATCGTCGTCGAGGGCTATATGGACGTGATCGCGCTCGCAGAGGCAGGGATCGCCGACGCGGTCGCGCCGCTCGGCACCGCGCTCACCGAAAGCCAGCTCGGCCTGCTGTGGCGGATGGTGCCGGTGCCGCTGCTCTGCTTCGACGGCGACGCGGCGGGGCAGAAGGCGGCGATGCGCGCCGCAACGCGCGCGCTGCCGCTGCTCCGTCCCGGCTTCAGCCTCGCCTTCGCGACCCTGCCCGCCGGGCAGGACCCCGACGACCTCGTCCGTGCGAAGGGCGCCGAGGGCTTCGCCGGCGTGCTCGACGACGCCCAGCCGCTCGTCGAACGGCTGTGGACGCACGAGGTCGCGGCGGCGCCGCTGAACACGCCGGAGGAGCGGGCGGCGCTCAAGACGCGGCTGCTGAACCACGCCGACGCGATCCAGGACCCCGACGTGCGCCACCATTATCGCGAGGCCTTTCGCGAGCGGCTCGACACGCTGTTCGCGCGCGCGCGGCCCGAACGCGGCCCGCGCGTCCCGTGGGCGCCGCAGGGGCAGCGCGGCGGCGGGCGGCGCTTTCAGCCCGACCCGCGGCTGCATCGGCGGATTGCTGCGCTATCCCGAGGTGTTGCGCCGCCACGAGGAGGCGCTGGCGCGACTCCCGGTGCCCGATTCCGCCGACGCCGAACTGCTCGGCCTGATGCTTGACATCGCGATGCGCGAAGAAGGGCTTGATACCGAGGGGTTGCTTGCCATATTGGAGCCGATGAAAGTGTATAATAGGGCGATGGCATTGCTCAGAGCCGACCGAATGCACTTCTCGTTCAATCGACGGCTGGAAGGCGATGAAGGGGTTGCCAAGGCGCGGGAAACCGCGTTGCGCGACCTTGACGAATATATCGGCGTGCTGGTGACGCAGCCCGAAATCCGTGCCCGGCTGGCCGAGGCGACCGCGGATTTCCAGCGGACGATGGACGACGAAGGCCTGGCGCGGCAGCAGAAACTGCGCGCGATGGACGAGGAACTGACCCGCAGGCTGGCCGCGCTGTCCGACAGCAGCCAGCTCTGACCATTTGATGCCCCAAGGCAGGAACAACGCATGGCAACGAAGAATACCGCCGAAACCGACGCTCCGCTGATCGACCTCAACGAGGCCGACGTCAAGAAGCTGATCGCGCGCGGCAAGAAGCGCGGCTACCTGACCTACGACGAGCTCAACGAGGCGCTGCCGCAGGACCAGATGTCGTCCGAGCAGATCGAGGACATCATGTCGGCGATTTCCGACATGGGCATCAACATCGTCGAAAGCGACGAGGACGTGCAGGAGGAAGCCGAGCAGGAGGCCGACGACGACATCGACGTCGCCGCCAATTCGGGTTCGGTGTCCGCGCCCGCGGTCGAGAAGAAGAAGGAAACGGTCGACCGCACCGACGACCCGGTGCGCATGTATCTGCGCGAGATGGGCGCCGTCGAGCTGCTGAGCCGCGAGGGCGAGATTGCGATCGCCAAGCGCATCGAGGCGGGCCGCGACACGATGATCCTCGGCCTGTGCGAAAGCCCGCTGACCTTCAACGCGATCATCGAATGGTCGAACGCGCTCAACAAC
>NZ_MEFH01000225.1:0-6308 GCF_001725095.1 Sphingopyxis sp. SCN 67-31
CGCGTCGCCTGGCGTTCGATGCTGGACAATTCGACCCTTTCGCCGGGCGCATGATCGCCGGTCGAATAGGTGCCGAGCCCGGCAAGGCCATCGACATCGGCGGCGACGAAGCTGATGTCGCCGGCGCCGCGTTTGAGCGGGTCGAGCGCGGCCATTTCAGGAAGCCCCATGTCGCGGTTGACGCCGTTGAGCCGGTCGAGCAGCGCCTTGTTGCCCGCCGTCGGCGCCATCGGCGGATAGGCGCCGGGGTCGAAGGCAAGCTTCGCATCGGTGCCGGGCAGATGGCGCGCAACGATCGCCGCCATCTTGTCCTTCACCCGCGCCGACTGTTCGGGCGACAGGGTGCGCAGGTCGCCGCGCGCCACCGCAATCGGGGCGACGATGTTGGTCTTGCCGTTTGCGGTCGCGCGGATACCGCCGGTGTCGAGCGTCGCTTCCTGTCCGCCGGCGATCAGCCCGACGTTGAAGGTCAGATTGGGTTCGGGCAGTTGGGTGCGGAAATCGCGGATGATGCGCGCCAGTTCGTTGATCGCGCCGTCGCCGACCTCGGCGCTGAAGATGCCCGAGCTGTGGGCGCTCATGCCCGTCGCGGTGACGGTCCAGCTTTCCGAACTGCGGCGGGCGATCGATCCCATGTCGGCGCCATTGTCGCGGACGAGTCCTTCGAAATCGAGCGCGATGTCGCTGCGCTTGCCCGCCGCGATCAGGTCGGCGCGCGATTTTTCGATCGGATCGCCCGCGTCTTCCTCGTCGCCGGTCATATGGATTTCGATATTGGCGTCTTTCAGCGTGCCCGCAGCCTTCATCGCGCGCAGCGCCGCGACGATCACCACCATGCCGCCCTTGTCGTCGCCCGCGCCGGGGCCTTCGCCCCAGCCATCCTTGCGCGTGAAAGTCTGGAAGGGCGAGTCGGGTTCGAACACCGTGTCGAGATGCGCGATCAGCAGCATCTTCTTGCCGTCGGCCCGCCCCTTGTGCACCGCGATCAGATGACCGGCGCGCTTCGTCTCGGGAGTGGGTTTCCAGGTGACCGTAAAGCCCAGCGGCTCGAGCTCGGCGCGCATCATCTCGGCCACCTTTTCGACCCCGGCGAGGTTCAGCGTACCACTGTTCTGATTCACCAGCTTTTCGAGCAGCGCGATCGACCGTTCCTGCTCGGCCTTCACCGTTTCGGCCATCCGGCTTTCGGTCGGGCTCAGCTTGGCATGCGCGGCCGGGGCGAGCGCGAGCGCGGCAAGGGCGGCGAACACGGCGAAACGGGCTGATTTCATCTGCACAATCTCCTTTGTCGGCGCCCTTGTGCCGCCTGAAGGCCGCCGCCGCAAGTCATCGCGCCGGGCAATATTCGCTCGCTTGCCGATCCCCATCTCGAACATGACCTGTAAAGAGTGTTTGACAGCATGTGTTTCGCGTCTGTAAAGAGTGTTTGACAGGCTGAAAGGACGGTCATTGCAAAATCGCGTTCGGGATTGCCGCGAGCAGGCGGGGTGGAGTCAGGGCGAACTGGCCCGCCGACTCGGCGTCTCGCGGCAGACGATCAATGCCGTCGAAACCGACAAATATGACCCCAGCCTGCCGCTTGCGCTGCGCATGGCCCGGCTGTTCGGGCTGGAGGTGCGCGAGCTGTTTATCGATCATTGGATGCCGGAGGACGAGTGATGGACAAGATGGTGGCCGGACATAGCGTTGCGGCGTGGAAGAAGAGCGGGATCGGGGCGCTGGTCGGCGCGATCGTCGGTGCGGGCACGGTCGCCGGGCTGATGCATGTCGCCGGGACCGATTTCATCGATGCGATGGGCGGATCGCGCGTTGCGCTGGCCGGGGTCGCCATCCTCTATCTCCTGATGGCGGCCTTTGTCGGCTTCGGGCTGGCGGCGCCGCGCACCGGCGCCAGGCTGCTCAACGTCGCCGATGCCGACGAACTGCGCGAGGAGCGCGCGGGCATGGGGCGATCGGTCATCGTCATGGGCGCAATCGGGGCCGCACTGCTTGCGCTCGCGCTCGCACGCACGCCCTCCTTTCCGACCGGACCCGTTCCGGCGCAGGCGGCTGCGGCGGTGCTGGCCCTCGTGATTACGGGCGGTGTCGCGGCGAGCTGGGCGTGGCGGCGGCAATATGACGAGCTTAACCGCCAATTGGGTATCGAGGGCGGCTATTGGGCCTTCGGCCTGAGCTGGATCGGGCTGACCCTGTGGGGCGCCGCCGATTTTCTGGGGCTCGGACCGGCGCTCACCGCGATCGACGTGGTGACGACGCTGGCGGCGATGATGCTTGTCGGGGCCTTTGTGGCGCAGATAAGGGAAGGGCGTCCGAGCTCCCCCAAGCCGGACGCCCTTCGAGCGTGACTGATCGCTGCAGATCAGGCGCTGTAATACATGTCGAATTCGACCGGGCTCGGGGTCTGTTCGAAGTTGTAAACTTCGGCCCATTTGAGTTCGATATAGGCTTCGATCTGATCCTTCGAGAAGACGTCGCCCTTCAAGAGGAAGTCGTGATCGGCCGCGAGGCTGTCGAGCGCTTCGCGCAGGCTGCCACAGACGGTCGGGACTTCGGCGAGTTCTTCGGGCGGCAGATCATAGAGATTCTTGTCCATCGCGTCGCCGGGGTGGATCTTGTTCTGGATGCCGTCGAGCCCCGCCATCAGCAGCGCCGAATAGCAGAGATAGGGGTTCGCCATCGCGTCGGGGAAACGGAATTCGACGCGCTTCGCCTTGGCGCCCGCGCCATAGGGGATGCGGCACGAAGCCGAACGGTTGCGGCTCGAATAGGCGAGCAGCACCGGCGCCTCGAAGCCCGGGACGAGGCGCTTGTAGCTGTTCGTCGTCGGGTTGGTGAAGGCATTGAGCGCCTTCGCATGCTTGATGACGCCGCCGATGAAATAGAGGCACATGTCCGAAAGGCCGGCATAGCCGTTGCCCGCAAAGAGCGGCTTGCCCTTTTCCCAGATCGAGATGTGGGTGTGCATGCCCGATCCGTTATCGTCCTTGATCGGCTTGGGCATGAAGGTCGCAGTCTTGCCATAGGCATGGGCGACCTGATGCACGACATATTTGTAGATCTGCATGCGGTCGGCGGTCTGCGTCAGCGTGCCGAAGGTCAGGCCCAGCTCGTGCTGCGCGGCGGCGACTTCATGGTGATGCTTGTCGCAGGGCAGGCCCATTTCGAGCATGGTCGAAACCATTTCGGCGCGGATGTCGACGGCGCTGTCGACCGGCGCGACGGGGAAATAGCCGCCCTTGGCGCGCGGACGATGGCCAAGGTTGCCGCCTTCATAGGCGCGGCCGGTGTTGGTCGGCAGTTCGATATCGTCGATTTCGAAACCCGACTTGTTGTAGCCGGTTTCGAAGCGGACGTCGTCGAACATGAAGAATTCGGCTTCGGGGCCGACATAGACGGTGTCGCCGATGCCGGTCGAGGCGACATAGGCTTCGGCGCGCTTCGCGGTCGTGCGCGGGTCGCGGGCATAGCCTTCGCCGGTCGAAGGCTCGACGATGTCGCAGAACATAACCAGCATCGGGGTCGCCGAGAAGGGATCGTCATAGACCGCTTCGAGATCGGGCTTCAGGATCATGTCGCTTTCGTTGATCGCCTTCCAGCCTTCGATCGACGAACCGTCGAACATCAGGCCATCTTCAAGGGCGTCTTCGTCGATCACGCCGGCGCACATGGTCAGATGCTGCCATTTGCCCTTGGGATCGGTGAAACGCAGATCGACCCACTCGATGTCATTATCCTTGATCCGGGCGATGATATCCTTCGGCTTGGTGGCCATGGTCACTTCTTCCTTTTTGCGAATAGTACCGGCTGGACCGGCGTCTGTTGAACGGGATGGAGCGATGGAAGCTTAGAGCGCGTCCTCATTGCGTTCGCCGGTGCGGATGCGCAGCGCGGTTTCCACAGGGATCACGAAAATCTTGCCGTCGCCGATGCGGCCCGTCTGCGCGGCCGCGGCGATCGCCTCGACCACGCGTTCGGCCATATTGTCATCGACGATAACCTCCAGCTTCACCTTCGGCAGGAAGTCGACGACATATTCGGCGCCGCGATACAGTTCGGTGTGACCCTTCTGGCGACCGAAGCCCTTCGCCTCGGTGACGGTGATGCCGCTGACACCCACTTCGTGCAGCGCCTCCTTCACCTCGTCGAGCTTGAACGGTTTGATGATCGCCTCAATCTTCTTCACGCTTCATGTCCCCCTTTGGGCCTTCCACCTTTGCCTGTGGTCGAAGCCGGGTCAGGTACGCCTGAACCGGTTTCCCCCGTGAGTCGGTGCGGTGTGCGGCCATCTTGCACCAATCAAGACCCGTGCCAATTGGCGAATCGCAAGCTTTCGGTAAGAAATTTGGCACGAAATTACGAGATTGCCCTTGTTTTGAGCAGCGCGGCCGCGACGCTGCCCAAGAATTGGGCAAGGCGGCAGGTTGGCGTGCGCGAGCCGTGGTGGTAGGTTCGCCGCATGACCGACGCCATTGGCTTCGATACGATTTCGGCCGATGTGCCGATGTTGCTGGTGCCTGCCACGGCAGGCGATGGAGAGCCGTTGACCGTCGTCGTCGACACCGGTGCGACGCCACCCTTTCCACTCATCGTCAGCGAAGCGCTGGCGAAAAGGCTTGGGCTGTCGCTCGAAGCGGGCGAGACGGCGGCTACGCCGGCGATCGGACCACGGCCTCCAACCCTTCGCAAGACGCAGGTACCGCGTTTCACCATGGGACCGATCAGCCTTTCCGACGTGCCCGCCATCGCCACCGAAGCGGTTGATCGACTGGCGGCTTCGATCGGGCGACCGGTCGATGCGATTGTCGGCCATGCGTTCCTGAAGGAGCTGACTTTCTCCGTCGATTATGGCGCGAAATTGATCGACTTCACCGCCGCGCCGGGGGCGGACAGCGAAGCAATATCCTTTACGCTGGGCCCCAAAAAGTCGGTCATGGTCGTGACCGCGACCGTCAATGGCAAAGGGCCCTTTGCGATGGAGCTTGACACCGGCGCGATGGCCTCGTCGGCGACTCCCAAGCTGGCTGAGCAGGCGGCGATCGACGTCCGCGGGAGTGGACGGATGTCGGGGCCGGGCGGGGAGATCCCGGTGCATTATGGTAACGCCAGCGTCGGCTTTGCCGGGCGCACCGCCGAAGCGCAGCAATTCGCGATCAGCGAAGCGATCGAGCGCATCGCGCAAGAGACTGGCGCACCGATCGAAGGCATTATTGGGGCGCGCTTTTTCGCCGGGACGCGGGTGACGATCGCCTATCCCGACGGCAAGATGTGGGTCGAGCCGTCCGGCGGAGCGGACGCGCCCTGACCCTGCAATCAGCGCCCGACGGGCGCCGACGCGTCGGGCAGGTTCGCCTTGGTCCAGTTCGACCGGTCGATGACATAGGCGCGAATCGCCTCGACATCGGCGGGGGAGAGCACCTTGGCAAAGCTCACCATGCCGCGGTCCTTCAGCGCGCCGTCGAGGATCACGCCCTTCCATGCATCGGCACTGGTCAGCGCACCCGAAACGCGCAGGTCGGGGGTGAAGCCGTTGCCGATCGCGCTGTCGCCGTGACAGACTTGGCAATAGCGCCCGAAATGCGCCTTGCCCGATGCGATCTGCTGCGGCGTGCCGAACTGCGCGGGCGGATTCCAGGCCAGCGTCGTCGTTGCGGGCGGGGCGGGGAGCTGCACCGTGCCGCCGAGTTTGAGCACCACGAGGCGGGGAATATTGGGCACCTTGCGCGTCACACCGCCCGCGACCCCGGCGACGAGCGGAAAGGCGCCGCCCTTGCTGGTCTGGAACGCAACATATTGCACCCCGCCGACGCGGAAGGTCGATGGCGCGCTGACGATCCCCGACTGCATGTCGAGGTCGAGGAGCTGCTTGCCGGTGTCGGCGGCATAGGCGCGGAAGCGCCCCGTGCTCGTTCCCTGGAAGACCAGATTGCCCGCCGTGGTCATCGTGCCGCCATTCCATGCCGCGGGATAATCGACGCCCCAGGCGACCTTGCCGGTGCGCGGATCGAAGGCGACGAGACGGCCGGTGGTCGCGGCGACGGCGGCGCGGAAGGCGGCCTTGTCGTCGGGGAGCATCGCCGCGGTCAGCGAGGCGCCGATGTTGAAGCCGAGCACCTTGCGCCGGTCCAGCTCGTCCATATCCTGGATATAGCCCTGCGGAATCTGCTGCGCCGGAATATAGACGAGGCCGGTAGCAGGGTTGTAGCTCATCGGATGCCAGTTGTGCGCGCCAAGCGCGCCCGGGATCGCGATGAAGGGCTTGCCGGTCTTGTAGAAGCGCGCGTCGGGATTTTCGATCGGCCGGCCGGTGG
>NZ_MEFH01000226.1:0-6788 GCF_001725095.1 Sphingopyxis sp. SCN 67-31
AGGCGAAACTCGCGGCGCACCACCTTGTCATGCGTCAGCGTGTTGCCGTTGACGTCGATGCGCTCGACATAGGTGCGCGGGCTTTCGCCGACGTCGAAAGTGATCGCCATCGTCCGCGTTTCGGGATCGCGGCGGAATTCGGGATTGATGTCGGCGAAAGCATAGCCGAAGAGGCCAGCGGTTTCGCTCAGGCTTTCCACCGTATCTTCCACAAGCTTGGCGTCGTACCAGTCGCCCGTCTTCATCGGCAGCAGGCGCTTCAGCGTCTCCGGCTTGAAGTCGCGCAGCTGGCTCTTCACGTCGATGTCGCCGAATTTGTAGCGCTCGCCTTCCTCCACCACATAGGTGATGATGAAGTCCTGCTTGTTGCTGGTCAGCTCCGCCACCGCCGAAATCACGCGGAAGTCGGCATAGCCGTGCTGGAGATAGAAGAGGCGCAGCTTCTGCTGGTCATAGGCCAGACGATCGGGATCGTAGGTCGTGTTCGACGACAGGAGATTGCCGAGGCTGGCCTGCTTCGTCGCCATTTCGCCGCGCAGTTCGCCGTCGCTGAACTGTTCGTTGCCGATGATGTTGATCTGGCGGACCTTCGACTTCGGCCCTTCGTCGATCTCGAACACCACATCGACGCGGTTCTGGTCGAGCTGGACCATCTTGGGATCGACGGTCGCGGCGAAGCGGCCCTGCCGCTTGTAGAGTTCGATGATGCGCGCGACATCGGCGCGGACCTTCGAGCGGGTGAAAATCTGCCGCGGCGCAAGCTTGATCTCGGGCCGGATCTTGTCTTCCTTCAGCCGCTTGTTGCCTTCGAGGATGACGCGGTTGATGACGGGGTTTTCCGTCACCTGGATCGTCAGCGCGCCATTGTCGTCGCTGATCTGATAATCCTTGAACAATTCGGTCGACGCCAGATCCTTGAGTGCCTGGTCGAGTACCGAACGGTCATAGGGCTGCCCCACGCGCAGGCGCAGATAGGAGAGGATCGTCTGCGCCTCGAGCCGCTGGTTGCCGACGACGGTGATCGTCTTGATCGTCGCCGCGGTCGGTGCCGCCTCGGTCGGCGGAACGGGCAGTGTCGATGTCACCGGCGGCGGGGCGACCTGCGCCAGCGCCGCAACCGGCCACGCCAGCATCGACCCGGTCAAGAGCACCGCGGTCAGTCGCGTCCGTGCCGAAAATTTCTGTGAAGCCACACCGTTCATCCCGCAAAAATCCGTATCCCTGCGCCCAGGTCCCGCTCCGGCCCAAGTGCGCGCTCTCCCTGCCTTAGTCTGGCTATCCAATCAAGCGGGCGATCCTGTCCCAAACGCCAATTGAGCCCAAATCGTTGAAAGTCACGACCAGCATCAACGTCACGATCACCGCAAAACCGAATCTGAACGCCCACTCCTGCGCCTGCGGCGGTGCCGGCCGCCGCCGAATTGCTTCATAGCCGTAGAAAAGCAGATGGCCACCATCGAGCATGGGCAATGGCAACAGATTTATGAACCCCAGATTGATGGAAACGAAAGCGACGAAGAAGATCAGGCTGGAAAGCCCCAGCGTCGCCATCTCGCCCGATTGTTTCGCGATCTTGAGCGGGCCGCCCATTTCCTTGACCGACCGCTGCCCGGTGAGGAATTGCCCCAATATATCCCCGGTCAACCGCACGATACCCCAGGTCTGGGCCGCGCCAGCCTGAACGGCCGCGAGCGGATTGACAGGTTCCAAGGCAATCTCGCCCGACCGGATGCCGATCACCGCGCGTTCGCCCTTGTTGCCGAAGCGATCGGTTTCGGTGATGACGCGCGGCCGCAGCAGCACATCGATGCGTTCGCCGCCGCGCTGGATCGCAAGCTCGGCGGGCTTGCCGAGATCGAAGGCCACCGCCATCGGAATGTCGTCGAATTTCTCGATCGCGCCGCCGTTGATCGCCACGATCCGGTCGCCGACCCGCAGATCGGCGGCTTCGGCCGCGCTGCCCGGCTCCACCGCGCCAACGACGGGGGGCGTCGTCGGCACGCCATAAGCCATGTTGAAGGCGGCAAAGATCGCGATGGCGAACAGGAAGTTGGTCACCGGCCCGGCGAGCACGATGAGAGCGCGTTTCCAGACCGGCTGCGCGGGAAAGCTGTGCGAGCGTTCTTCGGCGGGCATGTTGTGCCAGTTGGCGTCGGGCTGGCTCACCGCATCGCGGTCGCCCGCGAACTGGACATAGCCGCCGAGCGGCAGCCAGCCGATCTTCCATTCGGTGCCGCGCTTGTCGGTCCAGCCGAGGATCTTGCGCCCGAAACCGATCGAAAAGGTGTCGGCTTTCACGCCGCACCAGCGGCCGACGATGTAATGGCCATATTCGTGCACGAACACGAGCGGGCCGAGCACGACCAGAAACGCAAGAATGGTGAACAGGAAACCGGGCGACTCAAGCATGTTCGAGTTGGTCCACAAAATGCTGCGCGGCCGCGCGGGATGCCGCGTCGACGCTGAATATGTCCTGAAGCGCGCCCGGCACGGCGGGCGCATCGGCATCGAGGACGCGCTTTACCGTGTCGATGATTGCCGGAAAGGATATCCGCCCCGCAAGGAAAGCGGCGACCGCCACCTCGTTGGCGGCATTGAGCTGCGCCGGCCGCGCGCCGCCCTCGGCGATCGCGGCGCGGCAGAGCGCCGTTGCCGGAAAGCGCTCCTCGTCCGGCGCTTCGAAATCGAGCCGCGCGATGGCGGCAAGATCGAGCGGCGCGCACGGCGTTGCCATACGCTGCGGCCAGGCGAGCGCGCTCGCGATCGGAATGCGCATATCGGGCGATCCGAGCTGCGCCAGCGTCGAACAATCGACATATTCGACGAGGCTGTGGATCACCGATTGCGGGTGAACGAGGATTTCGATCCGGTCGAGGCCGACGGGAAAGAGATGATGCGCCTCGATCAGTTCGAGGCCCTTGTTCATCATCGTCGCCGAATCGACGCTGATCTTGGCGCCCATCGACCAATTGGGGTGCGCGACCGCCTGCGCCGGGGTGACGCGCGCCATCGCCTCGGCCGGTCGCACCTGATCGAGGCGCCCGCCCGCCAGGCACTGAAAGATCGCATTATGTTCGGAATCTACCGGCAGGATCGTCGCGCCGGACCGCTGCGCCGCCGCGATCATCAACTCGCCCGCCGACACCAGCGATTCCTTGTTCGCGAGCGCCACGTCGCACCCGGCTTCGATCGCCGCCATCGTAGGCGCGAGCCCGGCGGTCCCGACGATCGCGGCGAGTACGAGATCGGCCGGCAGCCGCGCAGCGTCGACCAATGCGTCGGCGCCCGCCGCCACGCCGACATTCGTGTCCGCCAGCGCCGCCGTGAGTTCGTCATGGCGCGCGGGATCGCCGATCACCGCGATTTCGGGGGTGAACTCGCGCGCCAGACGCGCCAGTTCGGCAACGTCGCTGTTGGCGCTGAGCACGACGATCTGCCATGCATGGCGGTCGCGGCGCACGAGGTCGAGGGCCGATTGCCCGACCGAACCCGTTGCGCCAAAGACCGAGAGGCGGCGCATGTCAGCCGGCCGCCCGGACCGCGATCTGGCCCGCGACGGCGAGCGCACCGAGAATGAGCGCGACCGGCAGCAGGCCGTCGACGCGGTCGAAAATGCCGCCATGCCCCGGAATCAGCTTGCCCGAATCCTTGACCCCGGCGCGGCGTTTCATCCAGCTTTCGCCAAGGTCGCCGAGCTGCGCGAGGAGGCCCATGAACAGGCCGATCCACAGCGGCACGCCGATAATCTGGCCGCGGTCGCCGATCGTCGCGCTGGCAATCAGCGCCGCGATCATGCCGCCGACGAGCCCCGACCAGGTTTTCGAAGGGCTGATCGTCGGCGCGAGCCGCGCGCCGCCAAAGGCGCGTCCGGCAAAATAGGCGCCGATGTCGGTCGCCCAGACCATGCCGAACACCCACAGCGCCGCCGTCATCCCCAGATTCTGCCGGATATACCAGAGCCCACCGATCGCCCCGATGACGAGCAGCAATCCGAGCGCCAAGAAGGCCGCCTTGCCGCCGCTGCCGAGCCCCATCGCGCGGACGAGCTGGAACCATTCGACCAGCAGCAGCGCGCCGCCGACGAGCAAGAGCAGGCCGAAGGCGATGCCGCCGAACCACAGCGCGGTGCCGGCGATCGCGAACAGGATGATCGCCGACCCGATGCGCACCAACAGATCCGACTTCGCTGCGCCCGCCATGCCTTATAATCCTCCGAAACGGCGCTCGCGCGCCGCAAAATGATCGAGCGCCGCCTTGAGGTCGGCGGGTTTGAAATCGGGCCATAGCCGATCGGTGAAATAAAGCTCGGCATAAGCCGCCTGCCACAGCAGGAAATTCGACAGCCGCACTTCGCCCGACGTGCGGATCAACAGGTCGAGCGGCGGCATGTCGGCGGTGTCGAGATGCGCCGCGATCGTCTCGGCGCTGATCTCGCCTTCCGCCGCGGCGGCCTTTGCCGCCCGCACCAGTTCGTCCTGCGCGCCATAATTGAGCGCGACCGCCAGCGTGGTGCGCCGGTTATGCGCGGTGCGCGCGATCGCATCCTCGATCAGTGCGACGACATCGGGCGCGAGCGCGCGCCAATCGCCGATGATCTTGAGCCGCACGTCATTGGCAGCAAATTCGTCGATATCGCTGACGATGAAGCGCTTGAGCAGGCCCATCAGATCGCTGACCTCGTCCTCGGGCCGCTTCCAGTTTTCGGACGAAAAGGCATAGAGGGTCAGCGCCTCGATCCCCAGGTCGCCGGCCGCGCGCACGATCGTGCGCACCGCCTCGACCCCCGCGCGATGACCGGCGATGCGCGGCAGGTGGCGCTTCTTGGCCCAGCGGCCGTTGCCATCCATGATGATGGCGACATGGCGGGCACCGTGATGCGTTTCGGACACCGGAAAAGCCTAAGACTCCGTTCGCCCTGAGCTTGTCGACGGGCCGTTCTTTGCTGGGCAAGAAAAGGACGGGGCTTCGACAGGCTCAGCCCGAACGGCCGAGAGGGTAGCGCGGAGGAGCACTAGCCCAGAATTTCCTTTTCCTTCGCTGCCGCCGCCGCATCGATTTCGGCGATCGTCGCGTCGGTCAGCTTCTGCACTTCGGTTTCGGCGCGCTTGCGCTCGTCCTCGCTGATTTCCTTCTTCGCCTCGTCCTGCTTCAGATTGTCCATGCCGTCGCGGCGGACATTGCGGGCGGCGACGCGCGCCTTTTCGGCATATTGACCGGCAAGCTTCGACAATTCCTTGCGGCGTTCCTGCGTCATTTCGGGGATCGGCAGGCGGAGAAGCTGGCCATCGACGATCGGGTTGAGGCCGAGCCCGGCCGAGCGGATCGCCTTGTCCACCGGGCCGACGTTCGACTTGTCCCACACCTGCACCGCCAGCATGCGCGGTTCGGGCGCGCTGACCGAGGCGACCTGGTTGAGCGGCATATGGCTGCCGTAGACCTCGACCGTCACCGGATCGAGCAGCGCCGAATTGGCGCGGCCGGTGCGCAGCCCCGCAAGGTCGTGCTTCAGCGATTCGACCGCGCCGTGCATGCGGCGTTCCAGGTCGGCCTTGTCATATTTCGCCATCTGTCTTTCCTCTCTTGATCGTTTCAGGCCGCGCCGCCGACCACGGTGGCGACGCCCTCGCCGGCCAGCACCCGCGCCAGATTTCCGGCTTCGCGAATGTTGAACACGACGATCGGAATATTATTGTCGCGGCACAAGGCCACGGCGCTCGCGTCCATCACCTTCAGATTGTCGGCGAGGACACGGTCATAGCTCAGGCTGTCGTAGCGCACCGCGCTCGGATCCTGTTTCGGATCGGCGTTATAGACGCCATCGACGCTGGTGCCTTTCAGCAGCGCATCGCATTTCATTTCCGCCGCGCGCAGCGCCGCGCCGCTGTCGGTCGTGAAATAGGGCGCACCGACGCCCGCGGCAAAGATGACGACGCGGCCCTTTTCGAGGTGGCGTTCGGCGCGGCGGCGGATCACCGGTTCGCACACCTTGTCCATCTCGATCGCCGACTGGACGCGGGTCTGGACGCCGAGCTGCTCGAGCGCATTCTGCATGGCAAGCGCGTTCATCACCGTCGCCAGCATGCCCATATAGTCGGCCTGCGCGCGGTCCATGCCCTTCGCCGCCCCCGCCATGCCGCGAAAGATATTGCCGCCGCCGATGACGAGGCAGATTTCGAGGCCGCGATCCTTCGCTTCCTTGACCTCGGCCGCCATGCTCGCGACCGTTTCGGGATCGATCCCGAAGGGCGTCGGCCCCATCAGCGCCTCGCCCGACAATTTGAGCAGGATGCGTTTCATGCCGGGCAATGCCATGTCGGGGGGAACCTCTTGCAAACTCGTAATATGCGAATGGCGCGCACCCTAGAGAGAGTGCGCGCCATTGCCAAGCGGACTGCGGCGCCCCAGGCGCAGCAATCCGGTTCTTCTTTTAGACGCCCGCGGCGGCGGCGACTTCGGCGGCGAAGTCGCTCTCTTCCTTCTCGATGCCTTCGCCGAGCTGGAAGCGGATGAAGCCGGTCAGCGTGATCGTCGCGCCGACGTCCTTGCCCGCAGCGGCGACGACTTCGGCGACCGGCGTCTTGCCGTCCATCACGAAGAGCTGCGACAGCAGCGCATTTTCCTTGCGGAACTTGGCGATCGAACCATCGACCATCTTCGCGACGATCTCGGCCGGCTTGCCCGACTGGGCCGCCTTTTCTTCCGCGATCGCCCGTTCACGCGCGACGAGATCGGCGTCGAGATCGTCGCCGTTCAGCGCGAGCGGGTTGGCGGCGGCGACATGCATCGCA
>NZ_MEFH01000227.1:0-6222 GCF_001725095.1 Sphingopyxis sp. SCN 67-31
GGCGCTGCCCATGCGCATTGCCTTCATGGGAACGCCGCCCTTTGCGGTGCCGACGCTCGCCGCGCTCCACGCGGCGGGGCATGAGATCGTGGCGGTTTACACCCAGCCGCCGCGCCCGGCGCAGCGCGGCAAGAAACTGCAGCAGAGCGCGGTGCATCTCTGGGCAGAGGCGCACGGCCTGCCCGTCCGCACGCCGAAGAGCCTGCGGACCGAAGAAGCGCAGGGCGAATTCGCCGCGCTCGACCTCGATGTCGCGGTGGTCGCGGCCTACGGCCTCATTCTGCCGCAGGCGATCCTCGAGAGCCCACGCGAAGGCTGCCTCAACGTCCATGGCTCGATCCTGCCGCGCTGGCGCGGCGCGGCGCCCGTGCAGCGCGCGATTCTGGCGGGCGATACCGAAACGGGCGTCACCATCATGCAGATGGATGCCGGGCTCGACACCGGCGGCATGCGCCTGATCGGCCGCACGCCGGTCGCGGGCAAGACTGCGGGCGAATTGACCGACGAACTCGCCGCAATGGGCGCGGCGCTGATGGTCGAGGTGCTGGCCGACCTGTCCGCCTGTCCGCCCGTGCCGCAGCCGGATGACGGCGCCACCTATGCCGCCAAGATCGACAAGAGCGAGGCGCGGCTCGATTTTCTGGTCAGCGCGCCCCAGACCGAACGCCAGATTCGCGCGTTCAACCCGGTGCCCGGCGCCTTTTTCGAGCTGGAGGGCGAGCGATACAAGATCCTCGCGGCCGATGTCGTGCATCCCGCCGACACCGTCGCCGGCGCCGCGCCCGGCGTCACGCTCGACGATGCGCTGACCATCGCCTGCAACCCCGGCGCGGTCCGCGCCACCCGGGTGCAGCGCGCGGGCAAGCCGGCGATGGACGCCGCCGAACTGCTGCGCGGTCGGCCCATAACTGCGGGGACGCGGCTGGCATGACCCGCTTCGCCCTCACCATCGAATATGACGGCCGCCCCTTCATGGGCTGGCAGCGCCAGTCGCATGGCCCCAGCGTTCAGCAGGCGATCGAGGAAGCCGTCACGCGCATCACCGCCGAAACGGCGCCCGTTCACGGCGCCGGGCGCACCGACGCCGGGGTGCATGCGATCGCGATGCGCGCGCATGTCGACATCGAAAAGGCCATCCAGCCCTTTCGCCTGATGGAGGCGTTGAACGCCCAGCTTCGCCCCGCGCCGGTGGCGATCCTTGCGTGCGAGACGGTCGCCGACGACTGGCACGCGCGCTTTTCGTGCGTCGGCCGCGCCTATGAATATCGCATCGTCAACCGCCGCGCGCCGCTGACCTGGGACAAGGGGCTCGCCTGGCAATTTGCAAAGCCGCTCGACGCCGAAGCAATGCACGGCGCGGCGCAGGCGCTGGTGGGGCGGCACGATTTCACCACCTTCCGCTCGGTGCATTGCCAGGCCGAAAGCGCGGTGAAGACGCTCGACCGCCTTTCGGTCAGCCGCCATGGCGACGAAATCGTCATCGAAGCCGCGGCGCGCAGCTTTCTGCATCATCAGGTTCGATCGATGGTCGGCTGCCTCACCCTCGTCGGCGAAGGCAAATGGTCGGCGCGCGATTTGAAGGCCGCGCTCGACGCCGCCGACCGGCAGGCGCTCGGCCTCAACGCACCGCCCGACGGCCTCTATTTCATCGAAGCAAAATATCCCTGACCCACGAAAAAGGGCGGCCCTTGCGGACCGCCCTCTTCACGTCTCGGCAGAAAGGCTCAGAGCGCCTTTTCGGCGTAATAGAGCGGCGCATGCTCGTTGAGGATCTGAAGGATCTTCGCCTGCGCGGTCTTTTCGTCGCTTTCTTCCATCGCGGCGAGTTCGCGCGCGAGGCGGCTCGACGCCGCTTCGAAGATCTGACGCTCCGAATAGCTCTGTTCGGGCTGATCGTCGGCGCGGAACAGGTCGCGGGTCACTTCGGCGATCGACACGAGGTCGCCCGAGTTGATCTTCGCTTCATACTCCTGGGCGCGGCGCGACCACATGGTGCGCTTTACCTTCGGCTTCGTGGTCAGGACCTGAAGCGCTTCCTTCAGCGTCTTGTCCGACGACAGCTTGCGCATCCCCACGCCCTCGGCCTTGTTGGTCGGGACGCGCAGGGTCATTTTTTCCTTTTCGAAGCGCAGGACATAAAGTTCGAGCTGCATGCCGGCGATTTCCGACTTTTGCAGTTCAATGACGCGCCCCACGCCATGTTTGGGATAAACGACATAGTCACCGACTTCAAAGACGAGCGTGTTTGCGGACATGCAGGTTCCTTTCATTTGCCCCGTCGGGACCGGAAAAGCGCGAAAAGGCCGGGTACGTCCGCCCTCGTCGGAGGGGGATCGAAGCAAGGCGGTCGGCGCTAGCCAGTCAAAGTGACAAGGGATATGGCTCCATCAGGACGCCGCAGGGTGCCTTTCCGGCGATGGAAAGAGGCAAGCTGTCGACGCGTTGATATTTATTATATCAGATTCGCAACAAAATTGCCACCCCCGCACGGAAATCCGCGGGTCGGCGGCTTGACGCCCCCCGAAACGCGTTTCACCTTGAGACGGAAACACAGATGGGGATGCCAAGATGAAAGATCAAATCTGGTGGGTTACGGGGGCTTCGTCGGGTATCGGCGCGGCGCTGGCGCGCGGCCTTGCGGCGCGCGGCGCGCGGCTGATTCTGTCGGGCCGCAACGTGGCTGCGCTCGAAGCGGTGGCAAAGGATTGCGGCGCGGGCACGATGATCCTGCCCTTCGAGGCGACCGACTATGACGCGATTCCCGGGCTTGTCGAACAGGCCTGGGTCTGGGGCGGCCGCGTCGACGGTCTCGTCAACAATGCCGGAATTTCGCAGCGCAGTCTGGCGGTCGAAACCGATTTTGCGGTCTATCAAAAGATCATCGCGGTCGACCTGCTTGCGCCGATTGCCCTCACCCAGGCGCTGCTTCCGCGCATGATCGCGGCCGGCGGCGGTCAGATCATCGCCATATCGAGCGTCGCGGGAGTCGCCGGCGTGCCGCTGCGCAGCGCCTATTCGGCGGCCAAGCACGGCATCATCGGCTATCATGACAGCGTCCGCGCCGAAAATGAGCATCTGGGGTTGAAGGTGCTGGTGGTCGAACCCGGATCGGTGCGCACCAACGTCAGCCGCAACGCGCTCAACGCCGACGGCAGCGTCCGCGGCGCGAGCGATGCGGCAATCGACAACGGCCTGTCCCCCGACGATGCTGCGGCACAGATGCTCGCCGCAGTCGCCGCCGGAACGCGCGAACTGGTGGTCGCCGAAGGCGCCGAAGCCGCCATCGCCGCCCTGCGCCGCAGCGACCCGAACGCGCTGTTCGACCGGATGAACGCCATGGTGCAGGCGGGCTATGCCCAGCAGATGGGCGCCGGCCGACCGGACTGACCCGGTCGGCCGGATCGGAAAGTCGGCTACTTCGTGTCGACAGTCACCGCGACAGGCACCGGTTTGTCGGCGTCCGTCGGAACATAGGCCGGGTTGAAGCGATCGAGCCACTTGGCCGCTTCTTCCAGCCACTGGATATGCACATCTTCATAAGGAAGGTTGTGCGTGCCCTTGGGCTGTTCGACATATCGAAAATCGATGCCTTCCTTTTTGCCAGCACCCTTGAGCCGCGAAACGAGCGTTCGCGATTGCTCGATCGGAATGCGCGCGTCGCGAAAGAAATATCGACAAGATCGCTCGCAGTCGCCTGGAAGCTCGCGCCGAAACTTCCAAACGCATTGGTGTCATAGGATTTCATCATCGGGAAATCATATACGCCCGCGCCCGCTATGGCACATCGCCAAAAATCGCCATCGCGCTGAGCGCCGCGTGCTGTCGCATAGCCGCCATAGGACCATCCCATGATGCACGCTCGTTTCGGGTCGATCAGCCCCTGCTTCCCGAACCACGTCACGGCGTCGTTCAGATCGTCCTGCATCCGGTTACCATAACCGTCGGGCTTACGCCCTTCCTTGACGAAATCTTTTCCGTAGCCGCCCGAACCGCGATAATTCGGCTGAATTACGACATAGCCCAACTCGGCCAGCGCCTGATGCCAGGGGAAAAAGCCAAAGCCCTCTTCGTCGCGAATACCATATGGTCCGCCGTGCGGCATGACGACGACGGGCAGGTTTTTACGGCTCTTACGGTGGCGGGGATAGGTAATCACAGCTTCGATTTCGAGACCGTCGGATGCCTTGTACCGAACCGATTCCGTGGGGTTCATCTTTGCCCCCTTCAAGATCGGATGGGTCCAGCCGAGAAGCTGCATCTTCCCGCTTTCGGTATCGTAGAGATAGTAACCGCCGGGATCGCTCGTTTCCGATACGCGCACGATCAACTTGGTGTCGCCGTCGTTGGTCGACGTGATCATCGCATTGCCTTCGCCGAAATCTTCGTCGAAGAAGGCCTGGATCTGCGCGAGACGCGGATCCATCCATTTCCGGCGTTCCTTGTTGGTAGTGGAAGCCACGCCCAACCGCTCCGATTCGGACTCGTCGGCGATAAGGCCATCGACATCGTAGCGACTGAGCTGGAATACCGGCGGCCCCACAATTTCCAGCGTCTTCATGTCCACCTTGTAGACGCGCCGCAAATTGTCTTTGTTACTAGTAGCATAGGCCATGTCCGGCTCATCGAGAAAAATCTCGGGGACGATCTGTGACTGCGTGAAGGTCGGGTCCTTTTCGTTGGACACCGTCTTGAGTGTTTCCGACCCGTTCGAGCGATACATGAGCCGCTGGTTGCCCTTCGAATCCGACCCGACAGCGGCACGAATGACCCCCTTGCCGTCAACCATCCAGCTGTCGACTTCGGGGTTGGGTCGCATCACCGATTTGTATTTGCCGGTGCGTACATCGACTTCCACAACCTCGGGGCCCGGCGAGAAGCTGCCGTCCTTGAACGTTCCGCGCTGCAGCAGGATCGTTTCCTTTTCATCGTCGATGTGCAGGATCGTACCCGCATCGGCTCCGGCATCCGTCCACGCCAGCGGCATGAGCTTTCCGGTTTCAAGGTCATAGGCAACCAGCCGTCGCAGATCGGCGCGCTGACCGAAAATATTCTCCCGCGAGAGCAAAGTTACCAACAGGGTCCGGTTCCCGACCCATCGCCATGTCCCCATGGTTCGGTCGCCTGCCTCACGATATTCTTCGGCCTTCGCAATCAAGGTCGAAGGATTTCCGGGTTTCGCAAGATCGATATAGGCGAGATTATCGACGCCATCGCGGCTCAGCATAACGGCGATCTTCGTGCCGTCCGGCGACAATCGCGGATCGCGCATGAACGGTCTTTTGCCGAAAACTGCAGTATCTACCCGCCCCTTTTGTGCGACCACCACAATGTCGCTGGTTTGCGCTCCCCCCGCCACAGGCATCATCATCGCCGATGCGAGCAACGCCGCGGCAAACATTTTTTTGACCATTTCAGTCTCCGTTTTCGCACCACAGCATGTGGCGCAACCCCTTGGCAAGCGGATCGAATGCCGCGCCATCCCTAGGCCAGAGTAGAAAAGGCAGCGGACGAAAACAACTGCCGAACGTTACCGGAGAAACGAAAAAGGCCCCGCCGGATCGCTCCGGCGGGGCCATTCTTTCACCCTGACGGGCGCGATGCTTACATCGCGTGTCCCGCCAGCGCCGCGAGCAGCAGCAGCGCGACGATGTTGGTGATCTTGATCATCGGGTTGACGGCCGGACCCGCGGTATCCTTGTAGGGATCGCCGACGGTGTCGCCCGTCACGGCTGCCTTATGGGCTTCGCTGCCCTTGCCGCCATGGTTGCCGTCCTCGATATATTTCTTGGCATTGTCCCATGCGCCGCCGCCCGAGGTCATCGAGAGGGCAACGAACAGGCCGCCGACGATCACGCCGAGCAGCAGGGCGCCGAGCGCGGCAAAGCCGTTCTCCTGACCCGCAACCGCCGAGATCACGAAATAGACGACGATCGGCGCCAGCACCGGCAGCAGCGAGGGGATGATCATCTCCTTGATCGCCGCCTTGGTGACGAGGTCGACCGTGCGCGCATAATTCGGCTTCGACGTGCCCGCCATGATGCCGGGATCGCCCGCGAACTGATCGCGCACATCCTTCACCACATCGCCCGCCGCGCGGCCGACGGCGGTCATGCCCATCGCACCGAACAGATAGGGAAGCAGCGCGCCGAGCAGCAGCCCGACGATGACATAGGGGTTTTCGAGGCTGAAATTGACCGTCAGGCTCGGGAAGAATTCCCGAAG
>NZ_MEFH01000228.1:0-5068 GCF_001725095.1 Sphingopyxis sp. SCN 67-31
AAAGCTTGGCATCGCCGCCACCGAACCAGCCCAGCGCGAACAACGCCATGCCGATCACCAAGGCAATGACGAAGTGCAGGCCGTGCGACAGCAGCGGTCCGCCGAGGACACCTAGGCCATAAGCGATCGGGAACAGGGCCAGGATGGCGAGCGGCCAGCCATTCGAGATCGTGCGCGTGCGCACATCCTGAAACGCCGCTGCGGCAAGCAGAAGCGACACCAGTATCTGGCAAGCGATCGAGACGTTGTTCATGGGATTTGTGCTTCCGCCAGTAGCCGAGGATCATATCGCGGCGAGACCAGCAGGGCCTCGCTCATGAGGGCCTGTGCGAGAGATGGATGGTCCGCGCGGCGTGCCCCCTGGGCGGCGTCGACCAGACGTTGCGCCCACATTTCATCGCTGTCAGCGGCGGCCCTTGCCGGTTCGAGCCCACGCATGCCGGCAAGAAAATCCTGCAGCCGGATCGTTTCGCGATCAGGCGCGGGCGTGCCATCGGCCACGCGCAGAACTTGCGCCGCCGCGTCGATATCGCCCGCGCGGATGAGCGCCCGGGCCTGATCGTTGCGGATCAAAGCGGGGGAGGGGCTGCCCTGCATCGCCTGCGTGAAGGCAAAGCGGCTGGCGTCCATCTGCCCCTTCTGCGCCAGCAGAGTGCCGAGCGCGCGCCAGATGCGCCAGTCAGCGGTACAATGCTCGGTCACGCCCGCCAGACTATCGATAGCGGCGTCGGTCTGCCCTCGTTCTGCCATGGCGAGCGCCCGGATCCGCTCCACGCTACAGCGCGCGGGACCGCTCGCTGGCACGGCCCTCGTGAGCTCGTCTGCTTTGGCGGCCGATCCTTCCTCGAGCGCCAGCTCGCCCTTTGCCAGCACAAGCGAGGCAGGCTGGCTGCCCGGATGTGCGGCGTCGAAAATGCCGATCAGCGCGGCAGCCTCGTCCAGCCGTCCGCTGACGATGGCAGCGCGAATCTGGTCGATGTCCTGCTCATCCCGAATGGCAGCGGCGATCTCGGCCGTCGGCTGCGCCGGTGATGCCGCGCTGACGCTCTGGAGCGCCAGCAGGGACAGAATCAGGAGGGGCATCGCGTTGCGGTGGCGGCGCTTCCCAAAAGTCCCGGAGCGGCCTGCCGGACGCGATTGCAGGACTGGAGCGCCGCCGCGGCAATCCCTCGTGCCGCAATGGTCTGGCGCACGCCGCGCACTGCGGCCCGGAATGCATCCTGATCGCTGGGCACCTCGGCGCGGACCGGCGCCTTGTCAGCCGCGCGGCTCCACTGGGCCAGATAATCCCGCTTCATGATCTGCGCGAGGGCGTCGCCCGGCTCGCGGGTGACGATGCGCACTTCCCTGATGCTGATGCGCTTGAGAGCAGGGCCGCGACCGGAGGCCGTGTCGGCGCGTCGTTCCTGCACGAGCGCGAACGTCTGATTAGGCGCCGCAGGCGCGGCAGCTTTCGTCGTCAGCATGACCCCCGTGGCCTGCGCGACAAGCTGCGGAGAGGGTTTGCCGGCTTCCCGGGTCGGGATCGGCACCGAGATAGCCGCAGGTCCCTTCGTGGGAGAGCTGGCTTCCTGCCGCAACCGGTACCCCATTTCGGGTGGGCTTTCTGTGAGCGCATTCATCGCTACGTCTTCGGCTTTGCCGGCTTCGGCTGCATTGGCGGCGAAACGGTCGAGATTGCGCCGGTAAGCGGCAGTCTGGGGATCGGCAGCGATGGCGCGCTCGAAGTAACGTCGTGCCAGATCGTCGCGACCGATCGATGCATAAGCGATGCCCAGCCCGTTATTGGCGGCGGCCGATCCCGCCTCGAAGGCGAGGGCATCCCGGAACCGGGCGATCGCCAGCCCATAGTTCTGCTCGGCCAGGAAGGTTCGGCCGGCGGCGATCAATTTCGTGGCATCCTGCGCTTCCACGGCATCCGCTCCCCCGAGCGGCTGGATAGCGACTGTCTCATGGCGACTTGAGCAAGCCGACATAGCAAGAAGCGCCAGCGCGCAGGTGGCGACGGCTTGTCTCTTCCCAGGCTTCATGGTTGCACCCCCCGCATCAATGGCATCACGATCCGCACCACCCGCAAGGCAGCCGGAAGCATCAGGACGCCGATCATCGTCGGCAGCATGAAGGCGACCAGCGGGATCGACAGCAGTACCGGCAGCTTGTGCGCCTTCTCCTCGGCGCGCAGGCGACGCTTCTCCCTCATCTCGGTGGCGTAGATGCGCAGCGTCTGGCCAATGCTGGTGCCCAGCTTGTCGGACTGGATGAGCAGCGTGGTGAAGGCCCGGATCTCGTCCACCTGCGCGCGCTGCGCCATGCTGCGCAGGGCCTGTTCGCGGCTCCAATGAGCGGCTGCGAGCGCAGAATTTCCCGGCCGACCCGATCGAAGGCGGCTTCCAGGCCCAGGCCGGCTTCCACACAGACAAGCATCAGGTCGAGGCAATCGGGAAACCCGTTGACGATGTCGTTGCGGCGACGCTCAGCCCGCGACGTCAGCCACAGATTGGGCGCATACATGCCGAACAGCGCCAGCCCGACCGAGATCACGTAGATCGTGAACAGGGCCGGGCGCTCGGGCTGCATCAGCACGATCGCGAGATAGAGGCAGGGAAAGCCGAAGAGCAGCAGCAGGCGGGCAAGCGTGAAAATGCGCACCGAGACCGGAGACCTGAAGCCGGCCATGGCCAGCTTGGCCTGGAGTGCATTGTTCTTCTCGTCGGTCAGCTGGATACCGGCCCGCTCGATCGCGGCGGTGAGTTTGTTCCAGCCTTCCATGCGTTCGCGCTCGCGCAGATAGCTGTTCTCCGCGATTGCGCTCAGCGCTGTACCACTGTCGGAAAGACGGCGGCGAATGGCGGCACGCCCGGAGACCAGACGGGCGACGAAGAGAACCGCGATGACCACGATGGTGAAGATCATCAGCAGCACCGTCAGGCGCAGCGGGGCGGAGGAGGCGAGAAGATCCATCATGTCAGACTTTCAGATCGACCATGCGGCGGATGATAATCACGCCGAGCAGATAGAGGCCGATCAGCACGGAAAAGCCGATAATGAAGGCCGGGTCGCTCGAATATTCCAGATAGAAGCTGGGATTGGTGAGGAAAACGAGCGCGAACGTGCCGATCGGCAGGGCCGTAAGCACTTTCGCGGACATGCGGCCCTCGGAACTGAGCGCCCGCACCTTCATGTACATCGTCGCCCGCTCGCGAATGACGCGTGAGAGATTCTCCAGGATTTCCGCCAGATTGCCGCCGGTTTCGCTCTGGACCGAGAGAGACACGACGAACATGTGCATGTCGTCCAGGCCCCAACGCTCGGCCATATCCTGAAGGGAGTCGCGCAAATCGGCGCCATAGGCGACCTCGTCCGTCACCAGGCCGAATTCGCTGCCGATCGGGTCTTCCATTTCCGTCGCCAGCAGATCGAGCGCCGACGCGATGGGATGCCCCGCGCGCAGGCCGCGAACGAAGATGTCCAGGGCAATCGGAAACTGCTCCTGCATCTTGGCGCGCCGCTTCTGGGCGGCCTGCGCCATGAACAGCATGGGGAGGACGAAGCCGACGCAGATCGCCAGAACGAGCGCCAGCTGGATGGTGCCGAGCGACACGCCCAGGCCGAGTATCGCGGCGCTGATGAGGATGATGCCGAACAGGAACGCAGTGGCGCCGAGCATGATCGCCAGCGCCTGCTGCGGTGTGAGCGCCAGCTTGCTGCTGCGGACAATCGCCTCGAACCGGCCCAGAAACCGTCCCAGCACGCCGGGCCAGGCGCCGAAGCTGTTCGTTGTCTGCTTGCGGATATGGGTGATGATGTCGCGCCGGTCATTGCCCTGCTCGATCATCTGGAGCCGCCGGTTGATGGCGCGTGCCGAGCCGCCGCGCGCGCGCCACGCGCTGAGGACCATTTCGCTCACCAGAAAGACGGTGCCGAAAATCAGGATAAGCACGAACGGCCGGATGAAAGCCTCGCTCATGTCAGCTTATCCTCAGTTCGGGCCGGAAGATGTCGGCCGGCAGGCTGACCCCGTGGGCATGAACATGCTCGAGAAAGCGAGGCCGTATTCCCGTCGCCTCGAAATAGCCGTCGACCCGATTGGCCTCGTCGCGACCGCGAATGCGATAGCGGAAGATCTCCTGCATCGTGACGACATCGCTTTCCATGCCGGTAATCTCGGACACGCTGACGACGCGGCGGGTTCCGTCGAACAGGCGGGCGACCTGAATGACGACGTTGATCGCAGAGGCGATCTGCGCGCGCGCCGACCGTGGCGGAATGTCGATACCGCTCATGCCGATCATCTGCTCAAGGCGAGAGAGCGCGTCGCGCGGCGTATTGGCATGGACCGTGGTCATGGAGCCGTCATGACCGGTGTTCATGGCCTGCAGCATGTCGAACGCCTCACCGGCGCGCACCTCGCCCACGATGATCCGGTCGGGCCTCATGCGCAGCGCGTTCTTCACGAGCTCGCGCTGGCCGATTTCGCCGCGTCCTTCGATGTTGGGCGGTCGCGTCTCGAGGCGGGCGACGTGAATCTGCTGGAGCTGGAGCTCGGCGGAATCCTCGATGGTGACGATGCGTTCGGAATGGTCGATCGCGGCCGACATCGCATTGAGCAGGGTCGTCTTGCCCGCGCCCGTGCCGCCGGAAATGAGGATGTTGCGGCGTGCGACGACGATGGCGGACAGGACATCCGCCACAGCCTGCGGAATGCTGCCATACTCGACCAACTTGTCCATGTTGATCGGCTTCTTGGCGAATTTACGGATCGAGAGCAGGGGCCCGTCGATGGCCAGCGGTGGGATGACGGCATTGACGCGCGAGCCATCGGAGAGACGCGCGTCCACATAAGGCGATTGCTCGTCGACACGACGGCCCACGGCGCTGACGATCTTCTGGATGATCCGCAGAAGATGCCGTTCGTCCTTGAACCGGCTGTCGACGCGCTCAAGCCATCCCTTGCGCTCGACGAAGATGACCTCATGGCCATTGACGAGAATGTCGTTGATGCTCTCGTCCTGAAGCAGGGGTTCGAGCGGGCCGAGTCCAAGCAGCTCGTCGAGAATGTCGGAAACCA
>NZ_MEFH01000229.1:0-5036 GCF_001725095.1 Sphingopyxis sp. SCN 67-31
GATTTTGTACGACGAAGGACAACAGGCGATCGCCACCGAATCGCGCCGCATATTGGAAGCGCGCGTGCACAAGGACGATCTGCTCCCGCTGCTCCAGACAAGCGGGCGCTATCACGAAGCCTTCTGGGCCACCGCGAAAGAACAAGGCTGGACCGCGCTGGCCTTGCCGGAAGCCCATGGCGGCCTTGCGCTCGGCCTAGTCGAACTCGGCCTGATCGCGCACCAGGCGGGCCGCACGCTCAGCGGCGCACCCTTTCTGACCTCGAATTTCGGTGCGGCAAAAGCGATCGAGCTATACGGCAGCGATGATCAGAAACAGCGCTGGCTACCCGGCCTGGCAAGCGGGGATGTCATCGGGGCGGTCGCGATTGCATCGGGGCCTGACGCCCTGCCCGCCCATCCCAAAGTCACGCTGACCAATGATCGCCTCGATGGGGTGAAGGACGGCGTTTCGGGCGCATTACATGCCGACGTCGCCATTGTCTTCGCCAATGGCCCGGGTATGCCGGTCCTCGCGTTGGTCGATCTTGCCAAGGTCGAAAAGACGGCGATCGACAGCTTCGACAACAGCCGCTGCCTCGCCGACCTGCATTTTGCCGATACGCCCGCCGAGACGCTCGTCAGCGGAAGCGCCGCGCGCGCGGCGGCGCTGCACATTCTGGCATTGCAGGCCGTCATCACCGCGCACGAACAGACGGGCGGAGCCGAGGCGCTGATGGAAATCGCGCGCGACTATGCCGTCACGCGCAAGGCGTTCGGGCAACCGATCGGCGCCTTCCAGTCGATCAAGCACCGCATCGCCGAACTCTACGGCCTCGTCGAACTCGCGCGCGCCAATTGCATCCACGCGGCCTCGCGCGAGGGGCAGAGCGACTTCGTGACGGCGGCCGCCGCGGCGCGGCTTTCGGCGACCGAAGCCTATGACACCGCGGCGCGCGATTGCGTGCAGATCCACGGCGGCATCGGCGTGACCTGGGAAATCGGCCTGCACCTACATATGCGCCGCGCCCGCACGCTGGCGCTTGAACAGGGAAGCAGCCTGTTCTGGGAAGATATATTGGTCGATCGCCTGGCAGGAGAAGCAGCATGAGCGATCTCGAAGCCTATCGCGCGAAGGCCGCAGCCTGGTGCGAATCCGTCGCGCCCACGTTCGGCAAGGCGGCCCGCAAGGGCCTGAGCGTCGAAGAGGATCTCGCGCTCGGACGCCGCTATCAAAAGGCGAAATTCGATGCGGGCTTCGCGGGCATCAACTGGCCTACCGACCTCGGCGGACAGGGCCTTGGCCATATCGAGAAGATCACCTTCGAAGCCGAGGAGATGAAGCACGGCTTCCCGAACGTCTATTTCGGCATCTCGCTCGGCATGCCGGTGCCGGTGCTGATGCAGTTCGGCTCTGACCGCGATTTCGTGAAGGAGCGCGTGCTCAAGGCGCTGCAGGGCGAAGAAATCTGGTGCCAGCTCTTCTCCGAACCATCGGGCGGCACCGATCTTGCCGGCCTGCGCACGCGCGCCGAAACCGATGGCAACGGATGGAAGATTAACGGCCAGAAAGTCTGGACGAGCTGGGCGCAATATAGCGACTATGGCGTCATCGTCGTGCGCACCGACCCGACCGTCGCCAAGCACAAGGGCCTTACCTATTTCTGGGTCGACATGAAGGCGCCCGGCGTCACCGTGCGCCCGATCAAACTCGCCGGCGGCGACAGTCACGTCAACGAAGTCTTCTTCGACGATGTGAAGATCAGCGACGACCACCGCATGTCTCCGGTCGGCGGCGGCTTCTCGGTCGCGCTCGCGACCCTGATGATCGAACGCTATGTCGCAACCGACAGCGCCGGATTCGGCCCGCACCTCGACCTGTTCGTCGATCTGGCGAAAGACCTGATGATCAATGGCCGACCGGCTATCGAGGATGGCCGAATCCGGCAGCAGATCGCCCGCAACTATGCGATGCGTTCGGGGCTCGATTCGATCAATGTCCGCGCACGATTGATGATGCAGGCGGGTATGACGCCGGGTCCCGAAGGCTCGCTCAACAAGCTGGTCGCGGTGCGCTCGCGCCAAAAGCTGTCCGAACTCGCGATCGACCTGCAGGGCGTCGGCGGCTTCCACTTCGACGAGCATGCCTCGCCCAAGGACGATTGGGCATCGAGCTGGATCAACGCGCCGACCGGCCGCATCGCCGGCGGATCGGACGAAACGCTGCTCAACACGATCGCCGAGCGCATCCTCGGCCTGCCGCAAGACCATCGCCCCGACAAGGGCGTCCCCTTCAACCAGATTCCAGCCTGAGGAGCCTCCCCATGAAACTCGATTCCTCGACCGCGGCCGTCGTCACGGGCGGCGCGTCCGGTCTTGGCCGCGCAACCGCCGAAGCGCTTGCCGCCGCAGGCGCGAAGGTCGCGATCTTCGATATCAACGACGCGCTGGGCGAAGAGGTGGCGCATTCGATCGGCGGCCTGTTCGTCCATGTCGATATCACCGACGAACAGTCGGTTCTCGACGGCTTTGCCAAGGCGCGCGCCGCTCATGGTCAGGAACGCATCGCGGTCCACTGCGCGATGACGTCGCGCCGCGGCAAGACGCTTGCCTATGACAAGGAAACGGGCAAATTTCGCCGGACCCCGACCGCCGATTATGAATATGGCGTCGCGGGCATATTGACCGCCAGCTACCGGATCGGATCGATCGCGGCCGAAGGCATGGCGACATTGCCCGAACTTCATCTTCACCGCCTCGGTCGCGGCGCAGGACGCACAGATCGGTCAGGTCATCTACGGGTCGGCCAAGGCCGGGGTAAACGGCCTCGTCCTGCCGATGGCGCGCGATCTGATGGACCTCGGCATCCGGGTCAATTCGATCATGCCCGGCGTGTTCGGTACGCCGCTGCTCGGCAATATGAACCCCAAGGTCAAGGAAAGCCTCGAAGCGTCGGTCCCCTTCCCCAAGCGGCTCGGCAAGGCCGAGGAATATGCCAGCCTGGCGATGGAAATGATCCGCAACACCTATTTCAACGGCCAGGCCGTCCGCCTCGACGGCGCGATCCGCATGGCCCCTCGGTAACCCTCGGGGGCGGCCGCACGGCCCCGCGTCAAGACTTTCAAAAAAAGGAACATCATCATGGCCGAAGCCTATATCATCGACGCCGTCCGCACCCCGCGCGGGATCGGCAAGCCCGGCAAGGGCGCGCTGTCGCATCTTCACCCACAGCATCTCGCCGCGACCGTCCTCGCCGCGATCCGCGACCGCAATCATCTCGACACGGCAACGGTCGACGATATCGTCTGGTCGACCTCGTCGCAGAACGGCAAGCAGGGCGGCGACCTTGGCCGCATGGCGGCGCTGTCGGCGGGATACGACACCAAGGCCAGCGGAACGACGCTCGACCGCTTCTGTGGCGGCGGCATCAGCTCGGTCAATTTCGCCGCGGCGAGCGTGATGAGCGGAATGGAAGACTGCGTCATCGCCGGCGGCACCGAGATGATGAGCTACACCACCGCCTTTGCCGCCGAGCAGGCGAACGCGGGACTGCCGCCGCGCCTGATGGGATCGGGCCATGAAGCGCTCGACGAAATCCACCCGCAATCGCACCAGGGCATCTGCGGCGACGCGATCGCAACGATCGAGGGCATCAGCCGCGAAGCGCTCGACGCGCTCGCGCTCGTCAGCCAACAGCGCGCCGACAGAGCGATCAAGGAAGGCCGCTTCAACAAGTCGGTCGTGCCCGTCCTGAACCCGGACGGCAGCGTTGCGCTGGACCATGAAGAGTTCCCGCGCCCCGAAACCACCGCGGAGGGCCTTGCGTCACTCAAGCCCAGCTTTGCCGCGCTCGCCGATTTCGACATGGGCGGCGGCTTCACCTTCCGGAAACAGATCAACCGCCGCTATCCCGACCTTGAAATCCAGCATTTCCATCATGCAGGCAATTCGTCGGGCGTTGTCGACGGCGCCGCCGCGATTTTGCTGACATCCAAGGATTATGCCGACAAGCATGGCCTGAAGCCCCGCGCGCGCGTCGTCGCCTATGCCAATATCGGCGACGATCCGACGCTGATGCTCAACGCCCCGGTTCCGGCGGCCAAGAAGGTGCTCGAAAAAGCCGGACTGACCAAGGACGACATCGACGTCTGGGAAATCAACGAAGCCTTTTCGGTGGTCGCCGAAAAGTTCATCCGCGACCTCGACCTCGATCGCGAAAAGGTGAACATCAACGGCGGCGCGATGGCGCTCGGTCACCCGATCGGCGCGACCGGTTCGATCCTGATCGGCACCGCGCTCGACGAACTCGAACGCTCGGGTGGCCGCTATGGCCTCGTCACCATGTGCGCCGCGGGCGGCATGGCACCGGCCATCATCATCGAACGCATCTAAGACAATCGTCGTCATTGCGACCCCGGCGAAAGCCGGGGGAAGCAATCCAGGACGGTTTACGCCCCTCCTGGATTGCCGTGCCCCCCGGATTAAGTCCGGGGTCCTCGCAATGACGATGCAGGCATGGGAGACACAACATGGCCGGACCCCTCAAGGGCATCAGGATCATCGAATTTGCGGGGATCGGTCCCGGCCCCTATTGCGGGATGATGCTCGCCGACCATGGTGCGGAGGTAATCCGTATCGATCGTCCCGGCGGTTTCATGGACCCGCGCGATCCGCTGTCGCGCAACCGCACCTCGATCGCGCTCGACATGAAAAATCCCGATGCGGTCGCGATCGCGCGCGATCTGTGCAAGAGCGCCGACGGCATCATCGAAGGCTATCGTCCGGGCGTCATGGAGCGGCTGGGGCTCGGCCCCGATGTGCTGCTCGCCGACAATCCCAGGCTTGTTTACGGACGGATGACGGGCTGGGGCCAATATGGCCCCTATTCGCAGGCGGCCGGACACGACATCAACTATATCGCGCTGTCGGGCGTCCTCCATACCGTTGGCCGCGCTGGAGAAAAGCCGGTGCCGCCAGTCAATTATGTGGGCGATTTCGGCGGCGGCGGCATGATGCTGGCCTTCGGCATGGCAAGCGCGCTGCTGCACGCCGCGAAG
>NZ_MEFH01000230.1:0-5790 GCF_001725095.1 Sphingopyxis sp. SCN 67-31
CCCGGCGCTCGATCCGGTGGTGAAGGCGAAGGCCGATGCGCTGTTCGACGATGCCGGCGATGTCGGCGAGACGCGCGCGCTGTTGGTCCTGCGCGACGGAAAGCCGATCTACGAACGCTATGGCGCCGGCTTCGGCCCCGATACCAAGCTTATCAGCTGGTCGATGGCCAAGAGTATTACGGCCGTGCTGACCGGCTTTCTGGTCGCCGATGGCCAATTGTCGCTCGATGGCCCAGCGCCGGTCGCGGCGTGGCAACGCAGCGGCGATCCGCGCGGCACGATCACGCTCAGGGATCTGCTGCACATGTCATCGGGCCTTGAGCATGTCGAGGAAGGCGACCCGGTTTGGCGCGGCGACACGGTCGACATGCTGTTCGGCAAGGGGGCGCAGGATATGGCCGCCTTTGCCGAGGGCAAGCCCGCGATCGCCAAACCGGGTGAAGTCTTCAACTATAGTTCGGCGACCAGCGTCATCCTTGCCGACATCCTGACCGATGCACTGACCCCGTCCTCGAACCCCGACGCGCGGCGCGACGCGATGCTCGATTTCATCCACGGCCGTTTGACCGAGCCGCTGGGGATGACCAGCCTGACCCCCGAATTCGACGCGCATGGCACGATGGTCGGCGGATCGATCATGCACGCGACCGCACGCGACTATGCGAAGTTCGGTGAATTCCTGCGCAATCATGGCGTTGCGAACGGCCAGCGCCTGCTCCCAGAAACCTGGATGCGCTTCATGCTGACGCCGTCGCCCAACGATGCCGGCTATGGCGGGCACATCTGGCTCAACCGGGCGCGTCCCGCGGGCGTGGGGGCGGCGCTATGGCCCGATCGCGGGCCGAACGACCTGTTCGCCTGCATCGGGCATCAGGGGCAATATATCATCGTGTCGCCGTCGCAGCGGATCACGATGGTGCGGCTCGGCATAACGAAGGACAAGCAGTTCCCGGCGCTCCGCCGCCATCTCGCCGATCTGACTGCCGCGCTCTAAGGCGCTACGCCGCGATCGTCAGAGCAGGAATTCGCCGGTCAGCGTCGTGACGCAGCGACCCGAAAGCTCGACCTGATCGCCGTCGATATGACAGCCGACGCGCCCACCGCGCTCGCTCGCCTGCCATGCGGTAAAGCGGTCGCGCGCCAGTCGGCGCGTCCAATAAGGGGTAAGGACGCAGTGCGCCGACCCGGTGACGGGATCTTCATCGATCCCCGCGCTTGGCACGAACACGCGGCTTACGACATCGGCGCCTGCTGGGTCGCCCGCGCCGTCGGCGGTGGCGATCGCCTGTACATCGCCCAGCGCCTTGAGCGCCGCCATGTCGGGCGCCAGCGCGCGCACCTCGCGCGGATCGGCATAGACCAGCAGCGCATAGCGCCCGTCGTGCCACAGCGTCTCGACCGGCGACCCGCCGACCGCGGCTGCGATCTTTGCCAAGGGCTTGGGTTCGGGGCGATAGGCGGGCAGGCGCATGCGATATCCGTCCTCGTCATTGCGCGCGACAACGAGGATGCCCGCGTGGCGCGTGCGAAACCGCATGTCGCCGCGCCACTGGGCGGTGGTCAGCAGCACATGCCCGCTCGCCAGCGTCGCGTGGCCGCACAGCGCGACCTCTTGCTTGGGCGTGAACCAGCGCAGTTCGTAATCGGCCTCGCTCGTTTCGTCGGGAACGACGAAGGCGGTTTCGGACAGATTATTCTCCGCCGCGATCGCCTGAAGCATCGCGTCGCTCATCCACTCATCAAGCGGCATGACGGCCGCCGGATTGCCCTCGAACGCCCGCTCGGCAAAGGCGTCGACGCGCGTGATCGGCAGGCGGCGCCAGCTCATGGGTAGAGCAGTCCGCTCGTCCAGCCATCGCCCGCGCGCACGAACAACGTGCGTTCGTGCAGGCGATGCGCCCGGTCCTGCCAGAATTCGATTCGCTCGGGCGTCACGCGCCAGCCCGACCAGCGTGGCGGACGCGGCACGTCCTGCCCTTCGAAGCGCGCCTGCATTTCGGCAAAGCGGCTTTCGAAGCTTTCACGCGCGTCGAGCGGACGCGACTGCTGGCTGGCCCAGGCGCCGAGCTGGCTGTCGCGGCTGCGCGTCGCGAAATAGGCATCGGCGGTTGCGTCGTCGACGGTCGATACCGGGCCTTCGATGCGAATCTGTCGGCGCAGCGACTTCCAGTGAAAGAGCAGTGCGACATGCGGGTTCGCCGCAAGCTCGCCGCCCTTGCGGCTGTCGAGATTGGTGTAGAAGACGAACCCGTCGGGGCCATGACCTTTCAGCAGGACCATCCGTACCGACGGATGACCGTCCGCCGTCGCGGTCGCCAGCGCCATCGCATTGCTGTCATTGGGTTCACTCGCGCGTGCCTCGCCATACCAACTCGCGCGTGCCTCGCCATACCATAGGTCGAATAGCGCGAAAGGATCGGTCGTCGTCATGCCGGCTCAATACTCCGCGTCGCGCCTCTGGTCGAGCAAAAGCGTCGGGAACTTGACCCTCTGCGCAGCCATTACCACATGGCGCGCAATCGGCCCTTCACGGCCAGTCACTTATCGGGCTACAGGAGACAGATGGCAGATCCCTATTCCACCCTCGGCGTGGCGAAAAACGCGAGCGAAGCGGAAATCAAATCCGCTTATCGCAAGCTTGCAAAAGAGCTGCATCCCGACCGGAACAAGGAAAATCCGAAGGCGTCGGAGAAATTCTCCGACGTCACCAAAGCCTATGACCTGTTGTCCGACAAGGAAAAGCGCGCGCAGTTCGATCGCGGCGAAATTGATGCAGAGGGCAATCCGGCAATGCCTTTCGGTTTCGGCGGTGGCGGCGGCGGCTTTCGGGGCGACCCGCGCGGCGGGCCGCAGGGGGGCTTCGGCGGTTTTGGTGGCGAGGGCGCCGACTTCGGCGACATATTCGAAGGCCTGTTCGGCGGTCGCGGTGGTGGCGGCGGATTTGGTTTCGGCGGGGGACGCAGCGCGCCGCCGCAAAAAGGCGCCAATGTCGCCTATCGGCTGAGCGTTTCGTTCGTCGACGCGGCGACCCAGGCGATGCAGCGGATTACGCTTGCCGACGGCAAGACGATCGACCTCAAGCTGCCGGCCGGGGTCGAAACCGGAACGCAGATGCGCCTTGCGGGCAAGGGGCAGCCGGGGCCCGGAGGCAATGGCGACGGCATCGTGACGATCAGCGTCAAGGATCATCCCTTCTACGAACGCGANCGATCACGCTGAACGAAGCGGTCAAGGGCGCGAAGATCAAGGTGCCGACCGTCGACGGACCGGTGATGTTGTCGATCCCAGCGGGTTCCTCGTCGGGCAAGGTGATGCGCCTCAAGGGCAAGGGGTTCAGCAGCAAGGGCGGCGGCCGCGGCGACCAGCTCGTCCGGTTGATGGTGGACATTCCTTCGGGCGACACCGCACTCGAAAAGGCGCTCGAAGGCTGGACCGATACGCGGCCGGTGCGGGCCGATCTTGGCGTGTGATGCGTGGTTGAACGTCCCGGGCAGCAAGACGCCGCAGCGCTCGAACGTCAGGTCGCCGAAGAGGTCGGCAGGGAATTTCTGGCCGAAGGCCACTCGCCCCATTCGCCCGAGGCACGCGCCGAGCGCGCCAAGCGCATGCACCTGCGCGGGCGGGCGCAGGGCGTCATCGAACGCGGACGCGAAACGCTCGGCCCCGGGACGCGTATCTTTCGCGTCGCGCGCCGGGTGGTGGTCGGCACATACACCGACGGGTTCATCCACGCCGGAAATCTTGCCTATCTTGCGCTGATCGCGCTCTTTCCCTTCTTCATCCTGCTCGCTGCGGTGCTCAGTCTCGTGGGCGGCGCTTATGGCAGCGAGCGGGCGATCGAAGCGGTCTTTTCGACGATGCCGCCATCGGTTGCGCGCGCGCTCGCGGGGCCGATCGCCGAGGTGATGAGCGCGCGGACGGGCATTTTCCTCTGGCTCGGCGCGCTCGTCGCGCTGTGGACCGTCGGCAGCCTGATCGAAACGATCCGCGACATCTTGCGCCGCGCCTACGGCACCCATTTTTCCAAGGGCTTTTTCCACTATCGGCTGGTGTCGATCGGCATCGTCACCGGCGCGGTCGTGCTGATGCTGATCTCGTTCAGCATGCAGGTGCTGATCGTCGGCATCGAACAGTTCGTCGAACGCGTCCTGCCCTCTGCCTATCAGTCGGCGGGCGTCGTCGCCATTTCGCGCGGCGTATCGGGGCTGGGGCTGTTCGCCGCCATCTATTTTCTCTTCCTGTCGCTGACGCCGTCGAAATATCGCGGGCGACAATTTCCCAAATGGCCCGGCGCGCTCTTCACCACCCTGTGGTGGATGGCGGTCACTCTGGCGCTTCCGCCTTTGCTCGCCAGCCTGTTCCGCTATGACGCGACCTACGGCAGCCTTGCCGGCGTCATGATCGCGCTGTTCTTTTTCTACCTCGTCGGATTGGGTATGGTGATCGGCGCCGAACTCAATGCAGCGCTCGTCGAGGTTGAGGATTTGGGCCACGACGCTATTGGGCGCGTCGATGATATTGTGGTCGGTAACGACAAGACCGGAGAATGACATGGGGCTGATGAAGGGAAAGCGCGGGCTGATCATGGGGCTTGCGAACGACAAGTCGCTTGCCTGGGGCATCGCGAAGGCCCTGCATGCGCAGGGCGCCGAACTTGCCATTTCCTATCAGGGCGAGGTGATGGAAAAGCGGGTGAAGCCGCTCGCCGACCAGCTCGGCTGCGATTTCCTGATCGATTGCGACGTCAGCGACATGGCCAATCTCGACCAGGCGTTTGCCACGCTCGCGGCGCGTTGGCCGACGATCGATTTCATCGTCCACGCGATCGGCTACACCAACAAGGAGGCGCTGCGCGGCGCCTATGCCGATGTCGGGCTCGAAGATTTTCTGATGACCATGAACATCAGCGTCTACAGCTTCACTGCGGTCGCCAAGCGCGCGGCGGCGATGATGACGCCCTATGATCCCGAAACGGGGCAGGGCGGCGGCGCGATGCTGACGCTCAGCTATTATGGCGCCGAAAAGGTCATTCCGCATTACAATGTGATGGGCGTCGCGAAGTCGGCGCTCGAAACCAGCGTCAAATATCTCGCCAACGACTATGGGCCGCAGGGCATTCGCGTCAACGCGATCTCGGCGGGACCGATCAAGACGCTGGCAGCGAGCGGGATCGGCGATTTCCGCCTGATCCTGAAGTGGAACGAATATAACGCGCCGCTGCGCCGCAATGTGACGATCGACGACGTCGGCGGCTCGGCGCTCTATCTGCTCAGCGACCTGTCGAGCGGCGTCACCGGCGAAACCCATCATGTCGATGCGGGCTACCACACCATCGGCATGAAGCAGGAAGACGCGCCGGACATCGCGCTTGCCTGATGCGATCGCGGTCCGCCGCGCCTGCGCGACGGACGCGGCGGCAATCGCGGCGGTGCATCGGGAGGCCTTCACCGCAACCGGCTTCGGCTATCAGGGCGAGGCCGAACTCGTCGCGATGATCGAGGCCGATGGCGATGCGCTCGTTTCGCTCGTTGCCGAGCGTGCTGGTACGGTCGCCGGGCATATCCTCTTCAGTCGCATGAGTGCGGTCGCAGACGACCGGCCTCTTGCTGCGGCCGGGCTCGCGCCGGTGGCCGTGCTTCCCGATTGGCAGGGGCAGGGCGTCGGCGGCCTGCTGATCCGCGGGGGACTCGCGGCGCTGCGCGATCAGGGGATAGCGTTGTGCGTCGTGCTTGGCGATCCGGCCTACTACACGCGCTTTGGCTTTTCCGCCGATCTTGCGGCGCGCTTCGC
>NZ_MEFH01000231.1:0-6062 GCF_001725095.1 Sphingopyxis sp. SCN 67-31
GCCGACCGGCCCGCCTCTTTGCAACGACCCGACGATCCGTGGCCGCACATATTTTGGACATAACAAGGTCATGCGATGAAGAGTCTCACGGACATCCCGGTCCCTACCCGCCTCAAACTGTCGACGCTCTGGACAGCAACAATGTTCTGCTATGTCTATGGCGACTATTTCGGCCTCTATACCGATAACAAGCTGGCATCGATGGCGCAGGGAAATATCGGGCCGCTTGGACCCGCAACCCCTGGAATGCTCGTTGCCGTTTCGCTGATGATGGCGATCCCCGCGCTGCTGATCGCGGCGACGCTCTATCTCCCGGCAGCAATTTGCCGCTGGAGCAATATCGGCTTCGGCCTTTTGTATACCGCTATCATGGCGATGACGCTGCCGGGCGCCGCGCCATTCTACATCACTCTGGCGGTCATCGAGATGGCGCTCACCGCCGCGATCGTCATCGCCGCCTGGACGTGGGCGACCGCCGAAGGAGGCCCGGAATGAGCGCGGACGCTTCGCACGCTCGCCTCGCCGGATTCCTGTATCTGGGAACGATAGGCTTTGGCGTATACGCGGAAGTCGTCGCCCGCGGCGCCTTGATCGTACGCGGCGACCCCGCGGCAACCGCACAGGCCATTTTCGCATCGGGATCGACATTCCGGTTCGGGATGATCGCCGATCTCGCGATGCTGGGTTGCTATATCGGCGTCACCATTCTCCTGCATGGCATCTTCCGCAAGGGAGAGCCGCGGGTCTCGGCCATAGCCGCTTCTTTCAGCCTGATCGGCATCGCGATGCTCGCATGCGATACGCTGCTGTCGGCGATGATTTTACGGCTCCCCGATTTGGGGCAGCCGTCATCCTCGCTCGCCGATTGGGTGTATCTGCTGCTGCGCGTCCATGGCGACGGCTACAAGATCAGCCTTGTCTTCTTCGGCGCTTATTGCCTGTTCCTTGGCTGGCTCATTTGGCACGGACGCGCCATGCCAAAAGCCATCGGCCTGCTCGTTGCTGCGGCGGGGGCATGCAATCTCGTCAACAGCCTCGCCTGGCTCGGAGCGCCGCTCTGGGCGGCGCAGCTTCCGCAATATTTCACCCTGCCCACCCTGCTCGGCGAACTGGCGCTAGCACTGTGGTTGCTGGCGTTCGGCATTCGCGAGCGCGAGGCATAACATGCGAACACAGAGCGAAGCCGTTCTGCCCGAGCAAGGCCGATGAGCGCTCCCGACAAGCGAGGCGAATTCGGGCGCGATCGAAATACGCCTTGCGGAAAGCCGCACGCGGCCCCGCTCCGCGACGCGCTTCGAACCCGGCAGAATTCCAGACTGCTCATTGTCGTCGCCGACGACCGGCAGGCGATTGCGCAAATTCGGGCGCTGGCGTCGGCCTGCGTCGAAATCGACTCCCGTCCCGATGCCGACGACTGTTCCGAGATATCGCCGGTCGAGTCGAACATGAGGGGATTGCGGGACGGTCTGACACAAAGGCAATTCGAAATCGCCGTGGGCGTCATGCGCGGCCTGTCGAACAAAGGCATCGGCCGCGAACTCGGCATTTCGCATTTTACCGTCCGCAACCATTTGTCGCGGATATTGTTGCTCCTTGGCCTTTCCTCTCGCCAGGAGCTCGGCGACTATCTTCGCGTGCGGCTATTTCAGCCGACGTAGCGGCTCCATCGGCTGGATCACGTAACGCGCCAGGGCATCGCCTTGTGGGGCCAGGGCCCAGCGAAGAGACGGCAGGAAGGCGCGCGCTTCGAGCTGCCCCCTCCTGCCGGTATCAGGTTAGAATTCGCCGGCGATGCCGACGCGCGCCGCCGTATTCCGGCTCCCTGCATAGGACACGCCTGCCGTGAAGGCGAAGGGGTTGTCGGTGCCGAACCGGTGCGCGACTGACGCACCCACCGCCTGTTCGCCGCGGAAGGTGGCGAGATTGAAGGTGTAGCTTGTCTTGCCCGGTTCGGACGGCATCGGCGCGGGGACAAGCGCAACCGCGGCGGCGGTTCCGCGCTGTGCGTCGCGGCGGTCGCGATCGGTGATCGCATAGAGGTCGCTGATCTGTGCACTGTGCGCCGCGGCAAGCGACTGGAGCGCGGGAAGCGCGGTTCCGGCCATGCTTTCCAGCGACATCAGCCGATTGTCCTGCACGCTGTTTACCGTCTGAATCGCGGTGATCTGACTGTCCTGCACCATATTCTGCGACACGGCGGCATCGGCGGTGGCCTGTGCCGCCGCAGCGGCGGTCGCGACCGTCTGAACCTGACCGACATTGGCCGCATCGGTCGCCGCCGTCCCGGCAGCGACGTTCACGATACGCCGCTGGAAGCCCGCCGAGCCAACCGAAACCGTGTTGGCCTGATCCGCCACCGAACTCGAACCGATCGCGACCGAATTCGCGCCCGACGCCTGCGCATCGACGCCCAAGGCCGTCGCCCTGAGGGCGGTGGTCTGGCTGTTGACGCCCACGGCGACCGAATAGCCGCCGTTGGCGAATGCTCCCGACCCCGTCGCGGTGTCGCCTTCCTTGACCGCCCGCGCGCCATAGCCCGCGGCGGTCGAAAAGTCGCCTCCCGCCGCCGCATTCTGACCGAAGGCGGCCGTTGCGAGACCGCTGGCAACGCTGTCGCGACCGACCGCGGTTGCATTTTGCCCGCCTGCTGCAGCGTTGGCGCCGATAGCGACCGACGCCGGTGATGCGATCGTGTCGCGGCCGATGGCAATGCTGCCATCGGACAGCGCGTTCGCATTGTCGCCGATGGCGATGGCCGATTGGCCGAGGGCATTGGAGGCGTTACCCACGGCAACCGCGCCATCACCGATCGCCTGATTGTCGGCGCCGATCGCTACCGCGCCGGTCCCGGTCGCGACGTTCGGATCGCCGATCGCGACGGCGCCGTTGCCGGTTGCGGTCTGCCCCTGCCCCAGCGCGATGGCGCCATTGCCATTGGCGCTGTTGCCGGCGCTTTGCAGGCTGCCATCGCCGCTGGTGCCGACGCCCACCGCCGAATTGGAAATCGCGCTAAGAACGGCGTCGGTCATCGCGGTATTGAGCTGCGCGACGTTAACGGCATCGGTGGATTGCGTGCCGGCGGCGACTTGGACGATCTGGCGCTGCAGATTGGCGTTGCCGACCGACACGGTGGCATTACGGTCGGCCACCGATCCCGAACCCAGCGCGACCGCGCCGCCTGCGCTTGCTTGGCTGAAGGATCCGATTGCGGTCGCGTTGAGGTCTTCTGCAGTAGCAAGAAAGCCGACCGCCGTGCTGTCGGGGGCCGTCGCAAACGCCGCATTGCCATAAGCGGTCGTATCGGCGCTGGTCGCCTGGGCATTGATGCCACACTGGAGCGAATTTTCAGGGTCGTCGGCGGTGCCGGGAAAATCGTCCGGCCCCGGATTCTGGACGCAGGGGACGGTCTGGGCATGCGCCGGCGTTGCTCCGCCTAGAGCCACGAGGATCGCCAATGGTGCGGCGGTGCCAAGAAGCCTGATGGTGATTTTCATATCGATCGCTCTTTCATTCTGGGTCGGCGAGGCACCGACCGGCTTGCAGGATTGCCGTGGCGACCTGTTACCGGCGCCATCGCTTCGGGATTCCGCCGCGTTCGCCCGGCGGGCGGGCGCAGCGGTGCGACACCCGGTAAGACGGGAAGCATCGCCGAAACCGGACAGGGCGGCCGGGCGATGTTCAATATTGTCTCGCGAACGGCCCCGAAATCAGGCATCTAGAGCGCGCGTCACGCCTCGAAAGCGGAATAACGGGAGACCGACGATCAACGATGAGAGCAAGCGGGCGGGCATCAAAGGCAGCGACGCCGACGCGCTGATCGCGAACCTGTACGAAGAGTTGAAAACCATTGCCCGGCGCGAACATTACCGGGCCGGCGGTGGGCAGACGTTGCAAACGACGGCGCTGATCTCCGAAGCCTATCTGAAGCTGAACCGGCGTGAAGGCTGGGAGAGCGAACGGCATTTCTTGGGCTGTGCGGCAACCGCCATCCGCCACATCCTGATCGACGCCGCCCGCGCCCGCATGACGGCAAAACGCGGCGCGGGCGAATATGCCTTTACCGAAAGCCTCGATTCGCTGGCAGCGGCGCCCGAGGATGAGGATGTCGTGCGGCTGGGCGAGGCCTTGCAGCGGCTCGCGCGCCTCGACCCCAATCTTGCGCAACTGATCGACTGCCGCTTTTTCGCCGGAATGACCGAGGAGGAGACGGCAAAAGTCCTGGGCGTCAGCGACCGGACGGTGCGCCGCTGGTGGCTCCAGGCGCGCGCCTGGGTGCACAAGGAAATGGACGCGGGTTAGGTTGCCAAACGCCGGCGCAACGCGGCGAAGGATTTGAGGTAGGATTCGCCCGGCGCACCGAGCGTCCGGAATATCTGTTCCGATGCGTCGGCCTCGCGCCGCGCCTCGGCTATCCGTCCCTGTTTCAGACGGATGATCGCCCGCGTCCGCGCCGCAATGCCCTGCGGCAGGCCGACCGGCCCCATGGCGGCGATCCGCGGCGCGACTTCGCCAATCAGCGTTTCGGCCCGTCCCGTGTCGCCCGCCTCGGCCAGAGCTTCGGCAAGCCCCAGCGTGATAACAAGCGTCGGCACCGCATCGGGGCCAAGATTGTCGATCGCCATCGGCCGCGCTTCGCCAAGAACGTCGCGCGCCGCGGCGAATTTCCCCAGCGCCAGTTCGGCGCGCCCCAGTTGCAACAGATCGACCGCCAGCGCCGCCGATTTGCCGAATACCGCGCGGCGCCGGTCGGCAACGCCGCGAAACAGGCGTTCGGCCTCGGCGAGCCGGTCGAGCTTCATCAGCCGCACGCCTTTCAACTGTTCGATGGCCAGCCCCTGCGCGCTGCCCTGTTGCCCCGTCCGCGCCAGCGCCGCGTCGGCGGCGACAAAGACCGCGGGCATCGCATCGAGCCGGTTCGCCTCGACCATATAGACAAGTAGGTTGTTGTAGCGGGTCAGCAGTTCGCGATGATCCTCGGCATAGACGCGGTCGGCGTCGGGCAGGCTCAATTGCAGCAGGCGGATGGCGGTGTCGTAATCGCCCTTGCGCCGGGCGAGCTGCGCCCGGCCGCTCATGCTTTCGAGCCGTTCCTTGCGGAAACGGGCTGGGTCGGCGGCGAAGACGGCGTCGGCGGAATCGAGCAGCGGCGCCATGTCGTCGGTCCGCCCCATCGCCGCGGCGGTCGAGGCGAGGCGAAGCTTTATCTCTGCGGTTGCAACCGGATCGCCCGCGCCGATCCCGCGCGCAAGCGCCTGGCTGAGCAGCGCGTCGGCGCCCGCCGCATCTTCCAGATTGACGTACAGATCGGCGAGCGTCGTAATCAGCGTTGCCGATTTGGCGCTCCGGTCGACCGACGCGACAAGCTGCGCCGCCGTCTGATCGAGCATCTGTTTGACCGTTGCCTCTTCGCCCACCGCGCTGCTGGCGGTGTCGCGGAACATGACGGTCAGCATGCGATTGATCGATTCCGATCGCCGCGCTTCCGCCAAGGCGACGTCGCGCTCAATCGCCGTCTGGCGGGCCTGCCACGCCGCCGCACCGCCGCCTGCCACAATGGCAAGGAGCGCGGCGGCTGCCGCCGCCGTCGCGACGCGGTGCCGGCGCAGGTAGCGCCCGACCGTATAGCCCGCCGAACCCGAGCGCGCCGCGACGGGGCGCAGCGCCATATGGCTCCGGACATCGTCGACCAGATCGCCGACGCCGCGATAGCGATCCTGCGGCGCGCGGCGCATCGCCTTGAGCACGATCGCGTCGAGATCGCCCGCCACCTCGCGCCGCCCGAAGTGTTAGCCGGGCGGCACGAGCGCGCTGGGCAGGGGCGGATCGTCGTTCAGGATACGCCGGATCACCGACGGCAGCGCCGACCCCGGCTCGCGCCACGGGCTGCGACCCGTGAGCAACTCGAACAACAAGACACCCAGCGCATAGACGTCGGTTGCGACGGTTGGCGCGGCATTGCCGAGCTGTTCGGGCGCCGCATAATCGGGGGTCATTAGTGCGATCGTGGTTAGTGTCTCGCTCTCGCCTTCGATCTCCACAAGGCGCGCAATGCCGAAATCGAG
>NZ_MEFH01000232.1:0-5015 GCF_001725095.1 Sphingopyxis sp. SCN 67-31
CTTTACGAAGCCAAGCTCGGCCGCGAGGAATATGGCGGCGAGGTTGCAACCTATTGCGCAGGCTACAAGGAAGCCGATCTGCCCGAAATAGCGGCGCTGTCCGATCATCTGATCTTCAACTCGCCGGGACAGATCGCGCGCTTTCGGCCGCTGCTCGACGAATTGCGCGCCAAGGGCGCGACGTTCGATGTCGGGCTGCGCATCAATCCGCAGCATAGCGAAGGCGATGTCCCCAAATATGACCCCGCGGCGCCGTGCAGCCGGCTCGGCTTTCCGATCAGCCAGCTTTTGCCCGAACATATGGAAGGGGTCGATGGCGTGCATATGCACACGCTGTGCGAACAGGATTTTCCTCCGCTCGCGCGCACCTGGGCGGCGGTTGAACCGATGCTGCGTCCTTTTTTCCGCCAACTCAAATGGATCAATTTCGGCGGCGGCCATCATGTGACGCGCGCCGACTATCAGACGGATGACCTCATCGCCTTCCTGAAACAGGTGCGCGCGTCGACCGATTGCGATGTGATGATCGAGCCCGGCGAAGCCGTCGCACTCGACGCGGGCATCCTCGTCGGAGAAGTCCTTGACCTGTTCGACAATGGCATGGCGATCGGCATCACCGATATCTCGGCGACCTGCCACATGCCCGACGTCATCGAGGCGCCGTATCGCCCGGCGATGCTGGGTGAGGAAAGCACCGGCAAGCCGGTTCGGCTCGGCGGCCCGTCCTGCCTCGCGGGTGATGTGATCGGCGACTACCGCCTGCCGGGCGGCGCGCGCATCGGCCAGCGCTTCGCCTTCCTCGATCAGGCGCATTATTCGATGGTGAAGACGAACACCTTCAACGGCGTCCCGCTGCCGTCGATCTGGCTCTGGGACAGCGAGAGCGACGAACTGACGGAGATACGGCGCTTTTCCTATGAGGATTTCAAAACGCGGCTCGGTTGAACGCCAGAAGTTAACGCGCGGTCCGATAAGGGTCTTTACAGGGGGGACCCCCCGCCATATATGCGCACCCCGCTGCCCCAGGGGGACTTCCAATAACCGCAAGGCAGCCTTTGATGTTTAACGTTAATTTTGGGGGTCCCTTGAGTTGCACCAGCATCATAGCGCCCACGGGCTGATTCAGGCACTTTCGCCGGTCGAACCTGTTACGCTTGTCCGCCCGCACGCCGCGCGGCGCGCAGCGCGTTTCTTCATCGAGCGATTTCCCGGCACGACCATGTATGCGGTCAAGGCGAATCCGTCGCCCGATCTGCTGCGCGTGCTGTGGGATTCGGGCGTCACCCATTATGACGTCGCCTCGATCGCGGAAGTGCGTCTGGTCGCCCGCACGCTGCCCGACGCCACCCTGTGCTTCATGCACCCGGTGAAGGCCGAAGAGGCCGTACACGAAGCCTATTTCAAACATGGCGTGCGCACCTTCTCGCTCGACACGATGGACGAACTTCAGAAGATCGTCCGCGCGACTGAAGGCGCGCAGGATCTCAACCTGCTCGTCCGCCTGCGCGTCTCGTCCGATCATTCGAAGCTGAGCCTCGCCGCCAAATTCGGTGCCGAGCCCGAAGATGTCGCCGAACTGCTGATGGCGACCCGTCAGGCGGCCGATGCTCTGGGCATCTGCTTCCACGTCGGCAGCCAGGCGATGACGCCGCACGCCTATGCGCAGGCGATGGAGCGTGTGCGCGCGGCAATCGTCGCCGCCGCGGTGACGGTCGATATCATCGATGTCGGCGGCGGCTTTCCGTCGTCCTATCCGGGCATGGAGCCTCCGCCGCTCGACGCCTATTTCGACACGATCCACCGCAGCTTCGAGAGCCTGCCGATCAGCTATTCGGCCGAATTGTGGTGCGAACCGGGCCGCGCGCTGTCGGCCGAATATAGCTCGCTGATCGTGCGCGTCGAAAAACGCCGCGGCGAAGAGCTTTATATCAACGACGGTGCCTATGGCGCGCTGTTCGATGCCGCGCATGTCGGTTGGCGCTTCCCCGTTTCGCTGATCCGCGAGACGGCGAGCGACGAGATGACGGCGTTCAGCTTCTATGGTCCGACGTGCGACGACCTCGACCATATGGCCGGCCCCTTCTATCTCCCGGCCGATGTGAAGGCCGGCGATTTCATCGAGATCGGCATGCTCGGCGCTTATGGCTGCGCGATGCGGACGCGGTTCAATGGCTTCGGTGCCGAGGAAACCCACGTCGTCAGCGACGAACCGATGGCGAGCCTCTACACCGGCGAAGTCGAGCAGGAACGCCGCAGCGCGACGGTGACGAAGCTCTTCTGAACCGGCCGAAAAAGCCAAACAAAAAGGGCTGGCGCAGCGATGCGCCAGCCCTTTTCCATTGCGCCTGCAGGTCGGGCTACCGCACTTTCGCCTTTTGCCCCAACGCCTGCAGTTCGACCTTGCTGACCTGATTGTCGCGGTTGCTATCGGCGGCATCGAACATCGGCATCGGCCCGCCGACGAACTCGGCGCGCGAGATGCGACCGTCGCGATTCTTGTCGAAATCGCGGCGGAGCTGCGTCAGGCGATCACTATCCCAGCGCGACCGCGCCAGCGCGGGCAAGTCGTCCTTGCCGAAGTAGCCATCGCCGTTGCGATCCATCTTCGCCCAGCGGCCGACGCGATATTGCTGAAACTCGGCGCGGCTTACGGCGCCGTCGCCGTTGCGGTCGGCGTCGCGCAATTCCTGTGCCGCGCGTTCGAGATCGCCGCGGGGCGCGGCCAGCGCACCTGTGGCCGGGAGAAACGCCGCAAAGGCGGCAAGCGGGAAGACAATCCTGATTCGCATAAATATCCTGATAGCGCTTCGATGCCGTTACGGGAGGGGCGATGGGGACGCCCCTCCCAACCGGGGTGGGTCTGGAGGGGGGAGGCCCCGGTTAACGGCAGGGGATGACGGCGCCCGACGCGTCGGTGCAGGTTCCGCTGTGAACAGGCTTGCCCGTCGCAGGGTCGATCGTCGTCGATCCCGAATAGCTGGTGCCGGTGGTCGAATTGGTGGCGCTCGTCGAACGGCCGCCCGACCAGCTTCCGTCGGCTGCGCGCGCGACGGCGCCGCTGCTGTCGAAGGTGCCGCGCGCACCGGTGGCCGACGCGTTGCCGCTGTGGGTCAGCGAACCGTCGGGGTTGACCGTCGTCGTCGACTGGCGCCTGCCCTTGCTTCCATTGGCGCCGCGGAACGCGCCGCCCGAGCGCGTGGTCACCGATCCATCGCCGTTCTGCACAGCGCCGCGGCCGCGGATCACGCCGCCCTTCGGCCCTGCGCTGCCGGCGACGACGCCGTTCGAACCGCGGGCGCGGAACGAACCCTGCCGGGCCTCGGCGGTGGTAACGGCCGCAAGCGCGGCGGTGGCGACGAAGGCGGTCAAAATGCGGGCGGGGGTGTTCATCGATTTCATCCTTCCTGATGGTGAAGACCAGCGTCCAATGCCCCTGCCCTGTATCGCGGCGATGTCGGCCAAACGCGACTGTGCGGCAAAATGCGACACGGGTGCCGCTTCGACATGCTTTGTCACATCTTTGGCTCTGGCGACGGTGCCACGGGGCTGGCATGTCGGGTCCATGGACGCCAAGGCACCCCGCATCCTGATTGTCGACGACGATCCCGAACTGCGCGCATTGCTCCAGCGCTTTCTGGGCGAGCATGGCTTCGCCGTGCGCGCGGCCGACGGCGGCAAGGCGATGGATATCAGCCTGACGCGCGATCCGGCCGACCTGATCGTGCTCGATCTGATGATGCCGGGCGAAGACGGGCTGGCGATCGTGCGCCGGCTGCGCGAGCGCGGCGAGACGATCCCGATCATCATGCTGACGGCGCGCGGCGATCCGGTCGACCGTGTGCTCGGCCTGGAAATGGGCGCCGACGACTATCTCGGCAAACCTTTTCTCCCGCGCGAGCTCGTTGCGCGCATCAATGCCTTGCTGCGCCGCCTTTCGACCGACCGGGCGACGCTGCGCGACGAGGTGGTAACCGTTGGTCCCTTCGTCATCAATTTTTCTGCGATGTCGGTGCGCCGCGAAGATCAGGCGCTGGCGCTCTCTTCGCGCGAATTCGCGCTGCTCGCCGCGCTCGCGCGGAGCGCCGGGCGGCCGCTCAGCCGCGCGCAGCTGATCGACCGCGCGCTGGGGCGCGATGCCGAGGTGACCGACCGGGCGATCGACGTGCAGATCGGCCGTCTCCGCAAGGCGATCGGCGACGATGCCGCCAATCCTCGCTTCATCCGGACGATATGGGGCGTCGGCTATGTGCTGGCGCCGGGCACCGATGCTTAGGCGGCTGTTCAGCCGCAACGTCGCGATGCTGATCGGCGTCGTGCTGGCAGGGCAATTGCTCGCCGGGCTGCTGGTACAGATATGGGTAATCGGCCCGCAAACGACCCGCGTCGCCGACGTGACCGCCGACATGATCCATGCGCTGTCGACGACAGTGGGAAATCTCCCTGCCGAGCGCCGAGCAGCGGTCATCGCCGATCTCAGCGACGGATCGCGTTTGCTGATCCGCCCGGTTTCCGATCCCCCGACCGACGGGCAGCGTTTTCCGACCTTCATCGAATACAGGTTCATGCGCGCACTCGCCGCGCGCCTGACGACGCAGCACAAGCTCGACTGGATTACCGACACGCGCGGGCGGCTGTGGATCAGACTTGCGCTCGGCCCCGACGATTATTGGGTAAGTGTGACGCCGCCGCGTCGGCGCAGCGCGATGACCAGCCTGCTGGCCGCACTCGCGGCGGCCTTCCTCGTCGCGACAATCGCCGGCCTGTTCCTGCAGCGCCGGCTCGATCGCCCGCTGCGCCGGCTTGCCGCTTCAGTCGACGCCTATGACCCCGAACGCCTGTCGCCGCCCGTTGCGACCGACGGCCCGGCCGAGGTCGCGGCGGTTGCGACCGCCTTCAACCGGCTGACCCAGCGCCTGGCCCGCAACGATGCCGACCGCGCGTTGATGCTCGGCGGCGTAAGTCACGACCTGCGCACCCCGCTTACCCGCCTTCGCCTGTCGCTCGAGATGATCCGC